>DAOWDZ010000149.1 GCA_030638765.1 Desulfocapsa sp. | reverse complement strand
CGCGTGCTGGGGAACTCTTTAAAACCACCTACAGTTCAGGATCTACTTCCTCACCCATTGCTGCTTTGATCTCTTTATATGCCCCTATTGACTCTTTCACAGAATCTTCCTGTTTCTGACTCATTTCCTTAACCTTCTCCTGAATCTTATCTTCCCTGATGGACAGTCCTTCAGCACCAAAAAGAACATTGGCCAGATATTTAAAAGAAAAGAGCATCAACTCAACATCATCTTTTTTGATTCTCTCGACAGTCTCATCGTCAATGATGTAAGTATCAAGAAAAGTACTTTCAAGAATGAATCGTCTGAAATGATCAAGATCAGTGGATGTCATAAAGAACATACGTTTCGCCTGTTCTGACAAGGACGCCTGAGGGCCAAAAGATTTACGACGCATAACCAAACGCAGCCATTCTTTATTCATCTCATCACGGACATCAACGCCCTGATCCTTACGCCATTCGGCTACTGTCCACTCTTTATCCTCTTTAAATCCCTTACAGTGATCCTCTTTAACGATAAAGAAGAATTTCTCTTCTTTCGCCTGGTCACTATCAGCACCCATATCACTGCCACCCTCGTGAAAATCTGCCATTCCAACGGGATAATAACGGCAGGCTGAAGGACGATCGGTGTACACTGTGCACCCCTCAGGGGTAACGAAAGGACATTTATTATCATCATCTTCACGAAGCTTCAAAGCAACACCGGGCATATCCGTTTTCTCAAGATAAACAGGGGTGGTGTATTCCTGAAGAAATTCATGGGAAGGGATGCCGAGACGGTTCTTAAGTTGCAGGATATCGTATGGAGTTAGTACAATTTTAATTCCACGGCAACATGCTGTAAAACACTCCACTCCGGGATGACAACGGAATTTAATTTTAGATTCCAGTGTTAGCTTTTTGGGGAGAATGTTTGATGGGTTGAGCCCCTTACCAAACAACATTTTTTCCTTACCTGATATATCCTGCTCGCTCATCACAACACCTTTTATTAATTTGTTATAGCTTGATATTTTTCTTTAGAAAAATGAATTTGTATTCATTGAATGCATATAGTAAACACATAGCATGGCAGTGTCAAACCTATTTCCCTCAAGGTTTCCGGCATTTCAATTTTTCCCTGTTTTTAATGTAATTTACTTGCTGTTTATTGCAAATGTACGTATAGTCGATTTTTCAAAATTAACTTTTACATCTCTTTGTCTGGATAATAATTGCATGAAACTTTTTTCCCGCCCCGTTGATTTTTCAAAAGTGCACACGCTTGTTTACCACCTTCCAGAAGGCCCTACTGTGACTCTGCCACCGGAAGGAATAGAAGAATTCCTTGAATTGGAACTCAACAACGGCCACATCTGCGACACATCAGAAATCGACGGTGTCATCCATCTATTCCCTAAAGGAAATGCCTAGGCCTTTCCCGACCTCTTTCAAACTTCCGTTACAGTCAGACGGACACGTCCATACCAAATATTGCCATCATGCCACAGGTACGATGGAAGAATATGTCCTACGCGGAATCGCAACTGGTTTAGAAGAAATTGTATTCCTTGAACACATGGAATCAGGTATCCACTATTTTGAGAAAACCTGGCTTACTGAGGATGATTTTGATATCTATTTTTCGGAAGGCGCACGACTTCAAAAAAAATTCAAAGCCGACATTCGAGTATCCCTTGGGGTGGAAGTTGGATACAACCCAGATCATAAAAATAATTTACTGGAACGATTGGCAAAAAGAAACTGGGACAGAGTGGGGATCTCCTATCATTTCCTATCGGTTCCCGGACAGAATAAACACGTCAACCTTGTAAGCAGAAAGAAAGAGAACATCCTTCTCATTGAGGAAATGGGATGCGAAGATGTCCTGACTCACTACTTTAATACTCTCACTGAAGCTGTTGAGTTTCTCCCTGGTACAATCCTTTGTCATCTTGACGCTGCTCTTCGTTTCCAGCCTGGTATCACAATAAACAGCAATCACACAAAACAGATACGAAAACTTCTGCAGATAGTAAAAAGGAAAGGGATGGCACTTGAAGTAAATACTTCCGGGTTCAGCATCAGAGGAATTCCCTTCCCGGCTCCTTTTATTATACAAGAAGCTCTGAAATTGAAAATCCCATTACTGCCAGGATCTGATGCCCATAAACCGGAAGATGTGGGAAGGGGTTTTGGATCTTTAATGGATTATATTAAAAACGTTTAACCCCTCTCCTTAAATCTCTTTTTTAGAGAAACTCGTCCATGGCCGCTTTTAACGATTTAGCATTAAAGGGTTTTTGTATAACTTTATTAACGCCCGCTGCATAGGCAGCGTCATTATCGTTAGCTTCATTTTGAGTTGTTACCATAATAATAGGCAGCTCTCCTGGAGAATATTTCTTTCTAATTTCCGCTGACATCATCACACCGGTGATTTCAGGCATATTCAAGTCAGTGAGAACCATTGCAGGTTTTTCATTCTGTAACCACTCAATCGCCGTTGCAGGAAATTCAAAAAGTACAGGTTCAAAACCCAACTCATGAAGTGTTGCCTTGTAAATATTAAGTATCATACGTGAATCATCAACAGCAACTATTTTCGCAAGATTTTGTGCATCTTCACCACCTTTAATCTTATTGGCAAAGCTGTCAAATCCATGTTTCACAAGCAGTCTAATATAATGTTCTTTTGTATCTTTATGGGCATGCGGAAGATAGACAAGGGATAATTCCTGAAAAAACTCTTCCGAAATCAGACTTATGAACACCTTGTCAACCTGAGCATTCACAATAATCTTAGTAATATGTTTTGCTTCATCTCCCTTACTACGAAGGAGATTCTTTATTCCTGCTGTTAGGATCTCGGAATAATTTTGATCGATTGCTCTTGCTGCTGCCACGCAAACATGATCTTCAGGGTCGGTCAGTCCAGCGGTTAATGTATAGGCACCTTTACGCAGAGGAAGAAGGGCAAGTGCTTCGTATGCTGCAAAACGAACATTGGCATCCTTGGGTTCTTTCCCAAGAAGTTTCCGAATTGGCATAATCGCTGAGTCATCACCTATATCGCCAAGTACATTCAGAGTATGGATAATGAAATCATGATCATCCTGAAGGAGATTATCAATGAGTGCAGGAACTGCTTTTGTGCCAATCCGAACAAGTTCCTGCTTGGCATAGATACGCATGTGAGCATAATGAGACGCAAGCGTATCATTAAGTTTTTCAAGCGAGACAGGATCCTGCACATCTGCGAAGATGGATAGAATCATGTAATCCATCTCATTATCGGTTCCCATCCGTTCAGCAAGTCTGTGCATGGCTGACTGAGTACCGACCTGGCCAAGCGCCTGAATTGCAGTGACAATCAGGTCTCTGTTTGCAGCATACAGATAATCCGTAAGCGTATTGATTGCCTGCGGATCACCTATCATCCCAAGTGTTTCAATAATCAGCTTGATTTCAGCTTCATCCTGAGAATTTGCGACCAGATACAGTAGTGCAGGAACAGCTTCATCAAATCGAAGTTCACCAGCCACGTTAATCAAATGGGTTTTATCTTTTATTGATGGGTCTGACAAAAACTCAATAAGAAGCTCCGGATAGGCAAGAAGGTTTGAAAGCAGGGTCTCCTGAACAATGGGTAACTCATCAACTATACTTACTTTTTCTGTCATCAAATAAAGAAGAATGGGAACTGTGAATCTAACATCACCACGAGACAACTCATAAATCAATCTATTCTGAGTTTTCATGTCCACATCATCTAAATGGGACAGGACAAGTTTTGTTTTTAAAATATCACCAGTCTTGATATTATCTTGAACCTCTTTAATCATGTCCTGAGAATTCAATTCTGCCATGAAATAACCTCTATAAAAAAATAAATCGACATGCGATAAACAGAAATCACATATCGTATATAAACGAAGATCCTTTGTAGCTTGTACAATAGCACAAACTTGAGAACGATGTCTATAAGCTTCTCAAAGAATTGATAGTAAAACGAAAAAAAGCAGAATAAAAAAATTTGCAGGAGAGGGAGGATCCTTCTCCTGCATAAAACGTCAAAATTACAAGGGGCCTATACTTTACTTAACATACCAATCAATCCCCATACGACGAAGCATATTAAACCCACCACTCAATACAAGAGTATTTTCAATACCTGCACTCTTCAAAAAGCTTTGCATCTCAAATGACCGTGTTCCCGCATCGCAAAGAATTATAAGTGTTTTATCCTGCGGAAGCTCTTTATAACGGGCGCGTATTTCATTATATGGAATAGCGCACCAGACATCAGTTCCAAATTTTTCAACAAATGGCCCTGCTTCTATTGGATGTCTAATATCAAGGGCAACCCAGTCAGGTTCTGTTGAGAAATCTTCCATCCAGGAAAGAAAAGATTCAAGGCTGGTTTTATGTAAACGTCCGTCACAGAGATTATCTGCAACATATGCAATCGCATTAATCGAATCAATTGCAGCTGAAAATGGAGGCGCATAGGCCATTTCAAGTGTTCCAAAGTCATCGATGGACGCTCCCATGGAAATATAAGCAGCAGCTGCATCAATTCTCGCCGAAATTCCATCACCCATGGGGCCAAATCCCTGAAGCCCCAGAACCTTTCTGGTTCGACGATCAAAAACCATCTGGAAACAGACTATGGATTCAGTTGGAAAGAAATGAGCACGATCAGACGGTGCAGTCAATGCAACATCAGCATCAAACCCTTCGGCTAAGGCAACTTCAAGACTGAGCCCCGTGGCACCGATACAGGTATCAAAAGCCTTCATAATAAAACTACCGACTGCACCTTTAAATGTGGATGGGATTCCGGCCATATTATCACCAACCACACGTCCTTCTTTGTTGGCAAGTGAACCAAGCGGAGCATAGAATTTCTTGCCAGATACGAGGTGCATCACTTCGATACAGTCACCCGCTGCGTAGATTGACGGATCGGAAGTCTGCATACGTTCATTAACAACAATGGCACCCATGGGAGACGTTTGCAGTCCAGCTTCAACAGCTATCTCTGAACGGGGTCGGACACCTGCGGCCATGATTACAATGTCAGCTTCAAGTGTTCGATTCGCAGTACGCAAACCGGTAACTTTACCATCCTCTCCAAGAATCTCTGTGGCACCTTCTCCTAAAAAGATATCTATTTCATTATCACGCATATGTTTTGTGATCATTGAAGCCATTGGCCTATCAACAATGCGCGGCAATACCTGGGGCATAAACTCGACAACTGAAGTCTTCACACCCCAGAGATCTTTAAAAGCCTCGGCCATCTCAAGACCAATGGCTCCACCACCAATAACCACAGCTGTACCAACTTTCCCTTTGGCGATGCGGTCTTTTATTTCGATAGCCTTATGTAAATCTGATATTGTAAACACACCATCAAGATCAGCACCCGGGATAGGCAATACAAAGGGGCGTGAACCAGTGGCGAGCATCAGGGTGTCATAGGGAATATCCTCCTTCTCACCACTTGCAACATTTTGTACCGTAACCGTTTTATCCTGACGATTAATAGATAGAGCTCTGGTACCACTTTTAACGATAACTCCCTTAGCATCCTTAAAAAAGTCTTCATTACGGACCATATGAAAACTTGTGGAGCGCAACTCAGCTTCATCAGAAACATCTCCGGAAACATAGTAAGGAATGCCACAACCTCCGTAGGAAAACAGAGTATCCTGATCAATGATGGTAACTTCAGCATCCTGCATCAGTCGCTTTACGCGACACGCTGCCTTAGGACCTGCGGCAACACCACCAACAATTACAATTTTTGTTCCCATTGCCCAAAACCTCCGAATAAAAATTTATGTAAAAAAATGTATTTAACACAAAAGTGATATAGACATTTGAACAATAAAACCGCTAAAATTACAAGGAGAAAAGAATGAACTGAAGCTACTTTAGCTTTGTCAAATGCTCAAGTACCAGACGTTGGCGATCATCAAAAAGGCGGCGACTAATCAACCAGATTGCAGTTAAGACTCCAAATCCCGTTCCAGCCGCTATGAGAAACATGATTAAAATTTGATATTTCACTGCATCAAACGGTGAAGAACCGCCAAGAATTTGTCCGGTCATCATTCCGGGTAGACTCACAACTCCTGCTGCAGCCATGGAATTTATGATGGGAATCATACCGGTACGCATGCAGTCTCGCCTTATATCACCGCTTGCCTCCTGCCAGCTTTGCCCCAACAGTAAGCGCTGTTCCACCATGCCTCTGTGATTATACATTTCGGTGGTTAAGCGATCAGAAGAGAGTGCAATACCATTCATAGTATTACCGAGAAGCATTCCAAGAAGTGGGATAGCATATTGAGGTGTGTACCAGGGATCAACATCAACCATTACAGTGAGTGCCAGAAATGTCACGGTGAAGGAAGAAACCAGCATGGAACCGGTGCTTATGAGGTATCCTGTTTTCCCACGTAATCTTCGCTTTTGCCTGGCCAGCACTTCATAGCCTGCAATCAGCAGCATGCAAAATGACATGAAAGCAACCAGAGCAAAATTGGCATTTGCAAAGAGAACCTTAAGAACCATTCCGATAAGCAGCAGTTGAACGGTCATCCGCAGCCCGGAAATCACCATTCGTTTTTCAAGGCCAAGCCCTATGCGCAAACTTGTTGCAGCAAGCAGCAACAACAAAAAAGCGGCAAGAGACAAATCAAAAGCAGTGAGTGAAATCACATGCATTCAGTGCCCTCCGCTACAAAACCTGAAATCTCAACTTTAATGACGTTTCCGGCAACCCGGGAAAGTTGTTCCAGATCATGACTGACCCATAGGCAGATCATCTGCTGCCGAACGCATAGCTCTTCGAGAATATCCTCCACCACCTGAACCATCTGCTTGTCCAATGCAGATGTCGGCTCATCAAGCAACAGCACCCGTGGATTGTTGGCCAAAGTACGTACGAGTGAAAGCCTCTGCCGTTCTCCTGTGGAAAGTCGACTTACCTGCCACTCAAGAACATCTTTTGAAAATCCTAATCTTGAAAAAATTTCCTTAAGCCAGGAATCTTCTTTTAAATCTCCAAAATGCTCACCTACAAAATCGTGCCACCAGAACGATTCGGCAGGAAGCAGAGCCACCATTTTTCTCCATTCAGGAGGAGAGATAGACGAGCACAAAGCTCCTTCAAGTGAACACTCTCCATCATGAGCAATCACATCAGCAATGGCACGCAAAAGTTGCGTTTTCCCAATTCCTGACTGACCGGTAAGCCCAAGACATTCACCGGGACCCACGTTCAGACTATATGGTCCATTTCCAAGAAATGAGAGATTGGAAACTGACAAACCCTCCGTTTCCTTAATGTCAGGATAGGATAATGCTGAAAGTACTTCCTTCATTTTCCTTAGATCTCACAGAAATTGTACCGTGATGTTGTTCAATTATATTTTTAGTTATGGCAAGACCAAGTCCTGTTCCCCTGTTTTTATCAGTATAGAAAGGTTTAAATATTTCAGCAGCCTTTTCTTCACTCATTCCAATACCACTGTCAACGATGGTGATACAGACAGCACCATCAGGTTTTTGAATACCAGTTCCAACCCGCAACGCTCCACCATCTGGCATCGCCTGAATAGCATTCATTACGATATTGAGTAAAGCACGATAAAAATGATCGGGATCAATGGTGATACTACCAATCTCAGGTGAGAAATCAGTTTCAAGTGCAATATTATTCTCTGCAAGTTCAAAGTTCACGAACTGTAGCACTTTACCAATTAAAGAATTGATATCAGTGGATTGCACTTTTACCTTTTGAGGTTTTGCAAAATCAAGAAATTCCAGAACAATATTGTTAAGTCTTGTGGTTTCCGCGACAATAATCTCAGCAAGATTCTCATTACCAGGGGCAATTCTCTTAATTCTTTTCACCAGAATCTCTGCGGTGGAACGAACTATTCCGAGTGGGCTTTTGATTTCATGTGAAACGGTCGCTACCATGGTTCCAAGATGGGCAAGTTTTTGTGCATTATGCAGTTTTTGTTCAAGAGCCAGGCGTTCGAGTCCCCGCCGTTCCATAATCTTCCCTGCCCTGCTGACAATTATCAGCAACACAAGAAAGAGGAAAAACATAACCAGTACTGAAACGAGAATGATCCGTCCCTGAAGCCTTACTATAGCCGTATATTCACGGGAAAGATCCTGAGAGATTTCCAAGACGCCCATAATTTGACCATCGCTGCTGGCATCTTCTCTCACCTGTCTGAATGGAATAAATGTCTTCATGCTGCATTGTGCTCCCCGTAGCCCGGGAATAAGATTCAAGACATTTCCACTTGAAATTATCTGAGAATTTGAAACACCGTTTAGTGCTTTCCGGTATTCCACACCACCATCATCCTTCTTCCCAATCTGTTCCTCATTGGTTGAATAGGAGATAATATTAATGTTGGAATCATAGATTGTTACAGCCCCCATCTTGAGACTATCAGTTGCATTGCGAACAATACGATCAAGACGCTGAAACTGCTCAGGGTTGGAAAGTGCAATCTTGCCATAGGTGATCACTGTTGGCAGCACAAAGCCTCTAAAAATCTGCTGACTAAGATTTTCCGCAAGAAGCAGAGAATATTCTTCACTCTGATCAAGCATGACATTACGTGCGTGGTTTGAGATAAACCAGGAAAGAAAAAAGGTGAACAAAAGGATCACGCCCAGACTTGTAAAAGAAAAATACTTCACCAGCTGAAAAGGCATAAGGCCGGCGCGTAATCGTTCCAACTGTTCCGGATCATCAACAGATAAGAATTCAGCATGGTTCTTTTCTTTTTTAATCACCGCATACCCCACAACGCCTGCAAGCACTTGTATCACATGCCAAGGTTGTCCTGGCTTCAAAACTTTTTTGATACTCCTGCCATAAATACTCCTGATCTATGGAGTGATCCACAATTTGCCAGGGAAGATAGTCATCTTTTCCATACTGATAAACGGCAAATAATTCAGGTAACAGATCCATGGATCGCATTGCCTGTTTCCAGGGCTTACCCTTAGCGGCCATCTCAGCGAGCACAAATCCGAGACGTCGATCACCCCGTGCAAGTATTGCTTGAAAAAATACGTTATCGGGTTTGTCATGATTCATTCGAACATTTGCCTCAGAACGTATCCCCTTTTTTAAAAATTCGATTTTTTCTTTGAGGGATCTGATAACTTTTGCAGCCGATCCTTCTTTATGAACACCCTGAATCTCACCACCAAAAGGATGAAACTGAAAAGGTGTCCAGGGCTTAGGGGCAAAACAGTTTACCGATAGAGTAATCTCACATAGTCGTCCCCGTGCCTTTCCTATGGGCAACATCCGCTCTCGTATTTTTTTTATGAGATCAAGCATTTCCTGTAGATCATCAAAAGTCTCAGTTGGCAATCCTACCATAAGGTAGAGTTTTAACTTGTAGAGACCTACTTCAGCCAAACGTTCCACGGCAGTTAAAATGTCTTCTTCGGTGAGCTTTTTGTTAATCACTCTGCGTAAACGTTCCGATGCTCCATCTGGAGCAATTGCAACACTTTTCAAGCCACTGTTTCCAAGAAGTTTGAGCAATGGTCCTGAAATTCTATCTGCACGAAGAGACGAAAAGGAGAGAGAGCAGCCACTGTCAAGCAGGTATGAGGAAAGGGTTTCGAGTTCGTCCGGATCGGCCATCTCCATACCAAGTAACCCTATACGGCTAACATCGACATTTCGTTCTTCAAGCCCTTTAACCACAGCATCTGCATTCCACAAGCGAGGTGGCCGGTAGATAAATCCAGCAGCACAAAACCTGCACCCCTGAGAACAGCCTCTTCCAAGCTCTGTTACAAAAAGGTTCGAAAATTCAGCGGCAGGACTCAGAAGTTGTGAATGAGAAGCCTTTGTTACACTATCCACCACAACTTTCGCAATCCGAGCAGGGATCTCATGGGTAGGAATAGTATCAACTAATCTTCCTGTTTTTTCATTATAAATAGGTTTATACAATGCGGGAACATAGGATCCACCAATCTCTTTTTGAATACGTAAAAGAAGATCAGACCTGCTAAGCATGTCTAATTGATCAGGAACAAAAGAAAGAAATGCCGGAAGAATCCCTTCGGCCTCTCCCAACAAAAAAAGATCTGTAAAGAGAGCCAGAGGCTCAGGGTTCATAAATGTAGCAACTCCACCACCAATAACAAGAGGATTGGCAGGAGAAATAAGTGCATCAGCGCGAGTTTCAGCAAAAAGTGGAATGCCACCCGCAAGAAGAAGGCGAGCAACATTCACATAATCATGCTCAAAACTTATTGAATAAAAGAGAAGTGAGAATTCTGAGAGTGATCTACCAGATTCAAAAGAACGCAGTGTGGTCTCATTACCTTCTGGTAAAAAAAAACGTTCGCAGACAATGTCTTCATTGTCATTCAACAGGGCATAAACGAGTTGAAAACCGAGACTTGAAACGCCTACGCCATATTTATTTGGATAGAGAAGGGCAACGGGAAGTCGCCCGGTCCATTTTTTGAGATAAGTGCCGCTTTCCTGATCCAGCAGACTTATTTCTGCCCCGCCACTTCTCTGTTTCTGCCTTTTCCTACCCAAACGATTTAATTGGCCTTTTTCCTGAGATATGTTGGCGTTTCCATATAGTCTTCATTCCATGGCGTGCTATCCTTACTGGACTGCTGAGAATCCCCGGACGAAATACCATGGTTTTCAAATCGGTTGAAATCTGAAGAAGGAAAAATTGAATTTCCAGAACTCCGATTAGGGGATGCCTGCGTAGGATTAACCGGACGAGTATCCTCTTCCCTGTTTTCACGAGCATTAACAGGCTTTGAAGGCATTTCCACCTGCACAAGATCTTTCTTCTTCGGAATTGACTCGCCCACACCTGTAGCTATCACAGTAACGTGCAACTCATCACCAAGCGCATCATCATACAGTGCTCCGATAACAACTTTGGCCTCATCGTCTACCTTATCCTGAATAAGAGCCGATGCTTCCATGAACTCTGCCATGGTAAATGATTCTTCAGTTGCTGAAATATTAATAAGCAGGCCACGTGCACCATCAATTCCAACATCTTCAAGAAGCTGGTTATCAATGGCACGATGCGCAGCTTCAGTGGCACGATTTTCGCCAACAGCAGAACCACTGCCCATAATTGCAGGACCGACTTCACGCATTACGGTTCGAAGATCAGCAAAATCCGCATTCATAAGTCCCGGCACATTGATAAGATCAGTAATCCCCTTAACTGCCTGAAGCAGAACCTTATCGGCCATACTCAGCATATCTGAAAGCTTGGAATTTTTCTGCATGAGTGCAAGCAGACGATCATTGGGAACAGTGATTATGGTATCAGCATATTTACGTAATTCTTCCCAACCCTGTTCGGCATTACGCATACGAAACTTACCCTCAAAATTAAAGGGTTTGGTCACAACGGCCACTGTCAATGCGCCCATCTCTCTGGCAGCTTTTGCAACCACTGGCGCAGCACCGGTTCCGGTTCCCCCACCAAGTCCTGCAGCAACAAAAACCATATCGGCGCCTTTAAGGCTGTCCGTTATTAAATCGATGGACTCATGGGCCGATTGCTCACCGGTATCAGGATCAGCTCCCGCACCAAGACCTTTGGTTATGCCGGGACCAATCTGAAGGCACACGTCAGCGCAAGACTGATCAAGAGCCTGTTTATCAGTATTTGCTGTGATAAACTCAACGCCCTGTAATCGGTTCTCGACCATTGTGTTGATGGCATTCCCACCACCACCTCCGACCCCAATAACCTTAACTACCGCAACACCTTCTGTTTCCGCCATTCTAAACGGCATATACTCTCCCATATTCACGAAAACTGCAGTTTCCTAACAACAAAACCGCATTACATTTAAACAAACAAATCATAGCATTTACAACCTGTCACTGAAACATATTTTTTACAATTTGAAAAAAAATCACATTATCTTCCTGAGCCAATCTTTCATTCGACCAACCATGGAACTGTCACTATAACGATGATCTACCTGGTGCTGTCGGCCGTACATAACAAGCCCAACACCAGTAGTACAACGAGGAGTATTTACTTCTCTAACCTTCCCACCGATCTGAGCCGGATACCCTATCCGTACAGGTAAGTCAAATATCTGTTCAGCAAGATCAGCCAGATTGGCAAGTAAAGCCGTTCCACCTGTTATAACGATACCACCATTAATTTTATTCTTTAATCCGCAGTTGATCAGGTTCTGATTTACCAATTCCAGGATTTCAACCATTCGCGCCTGAACAATATCGACCAGAATTTTCTGAGTTACCTTTCGTGGTTCCCGATCACCTACTGTTGGAACATCCACCACGTGATTTGGTTTTACCACAGAGGAAATAGCACTGCCAAAATCCTCTTTTAAACGTTCAGCGTCCTGCAGAGGAGTACGTAATCCAACCGAAAGGTCATTGGTTAAATTATGCCCGCCAAGGCCAATCTCACAGGTATGGCGAATAGTTCCATCACAAAAAACTGCTAGATCCGTTGTGCCTCCGCCGATATCCAGCAACGCAACGCCCAGCTCCATCTCATCGGCACTCAATGTCGCATGAGCTGAAGCGATGGATTCCAATACCATGTCAGAAACTTCCAGTCCTGCTTTGTCACAACAGGTATAAAGGTTATGAACAGCAGCCATATCAGCGGTAACTATATGAACATTAGTTACTAAACGAACTCCTGTCATACCAAGTGGGTTCTGGATTCCAGTATGATCATCCACCATATATTCCTGTGGAAGCACATGGATAATCTGCTGATTTTCAGAAATTTTCACTGTACGGGCAGCAACAATGACATCTTCGACATCACCTTCCTTTATCTCCCTGCCATTAATGGCAAGAATTCCCGGACTGTTAAAGCCTTTAATATGATTACCGGCAATACCCACATAAACATTATGAAGATCACAACCAGCTGAGTCCTCAGCTTGCTTAACGGCCTGTCGGATTGATTTTACGGTGGATTCGATATTAACAACCACACCTTTCTTTAAACCAACAGAAGGTGCTGTACCCACCCCTATGATATCAACCCCGTCATCAAAAACTTCTCCAACCACACAACAGATCTTAGTGGTTCCTATATCAAGGCCAACAACAAGATCTCCTGATTCCCGATCATTGTTCTCCTGATGAAGATCAATATCCCCAACTGCATTCACTTCAATTCCATCCATTTTCTTATCCTGAGTGATTTCGTGCCACTAAAACCTTATCGTCCTGATAATCCATCCGAATATATGCAACTTCTTCGATAATAGCCTTTCCTTTCTTCTTTTTATACAACACTTTTAAAACCCGGTGCAACTGAGAGAATTTCCTCCTGATGGCACCCTTTCCAAAATAAATTGGGAAAGGGCGTTCCACAAGATAGAGGATCAACTCACCTTCAGTTGTAAAATGAATTTCTGAAATATTTTGAGCAGGAAGATTAGGGTTATTCTCACCTGCTAAACGTAAAAACATATTCGCTGACGCAATTAATTCTTTCTTCTCTGGTTCCGTTTTAAACACATCAAGACCAGTTATCACGGGGAAATCTATATCTTGCCCTGCTTCCACTGCAGCAAAAAGGGCTCCATTTCGATCAAGATACTGGAAGCTTTTATCATCTCCCTGAGCAACCAGAGCCCGAGGACGAAACTCTTTAATTGACACCACCAGACCATCTGGCCATATTCTTCTGACGGTTGCCTTTTTTATCCAGGCATGCCGTTCTAAGCGTTCCTCTATTGCCTTTGGGTGAAGTGTCAACATATTCAATTCATAGGTAATATTTGCATATTTCCTTAAATCTTTCTGATTTGTCACTACACAACCACTAAACTCGATCTCATGAATCCGAAAATATAATAAATCCCCTAAAAATCCACTCAACACGCCAGTCGTGGCAAAATACACACTTATCAGAACAACTCCAGCAAGGGCTGCCTGCACGAAAAGACTCTGCTTTTTTTCTGTTTTCTGACCCTTTATTCCTTCCCGGACCAGCAGTTTACGACCTTCTCTTTTTGCCTGCCATTTTTCCCGTAAACTTTTCTTTCTTGACTCGGTGTTCAGATATTTTTCCCTATATCCTTTTTGATTAAGGTCACGGGACAGTGAGGAGCCACCGTTCTCCTTATTTTTTTTATTTCCCGAAAACAATCTGTTTTTTACCAGTAATGAATTTATTTTCATTCTCTTGCCTCCAGATTAGAGAAAATGTACTTCCGGAAAAAGTTGAACTCCACTGTCTTTTTTTACCTTTTCAGTTACAAGTCCCATCAAGTGATAAACATCTTCTGCTGTGGCATTTCCTGTATTTACAAGAAAATTGGCATGGACAGGAGAAATCAAGGCCCCACCGTAACGTTTGCCCTTTAATCCCGATGCCTCAATAAGTCGTCCCGCATAATCACCCTCAGGATTTTTAAAGAACGAACCTGCATTTTTCTGAAGTTTCGGCTGTGTCTCTTTTCGTTTTCTCAGGTTCTCACGACAACGAGCTTTAATCTCATCCCGGTCACCTGCTTTAAGATTCAAATCCACAGAAAGGACAATTCTCTTCTTGTCAGCTGCCCCCTGATTTTCCCAAAACCTGTAACTGAACTCCAACTGTTCACGACTAAGAGTTTCAACTCCTGCGAAGGAAGACATGACACCCAGCCCACCTATAACAGATTCAATTTCTTCTCCAAAAGCTCCAGCATTCATCACTACTGCACCACCAATCGACCCTGGTATTCCAGCAGTGAACTCCAGTCCTGAATAGGCATGATCACCACACCAATTTATCAATTTAGCCAAACTGCAACCAGCCCCGATTCTTAATCGAATCTTCTCAGAACCAGGTTCTGATACAGACTTAATCTCAGAAAGCCCTCTACCAAACATCATGACAACACCTGCAAAACCAGCATCAGGGACAAGAAGATTATTTCCCTTCCCGATAAAGCACCAGGCAATTCCATTATTTGTAAAAAACAGGAGTAACTTTCCTAATTCCTCAACACTTTCGACAACAATTAATGCATCCGCCGGTCCACCTATTCCAAATGACGTATACGATGCAAGCTGACAATCCCACTGGATCTCATTTTTTGCTATATCTGCAAGACCGATCTTGAGTTTTTCAGCAAATGCCATTGCTACTTTTTTTCCTCAATCAGCTTAAGCAGATCCTCTCCTGCACGCACAATATCACCAGCGCCCAATGTTAAAACCAGATCTCCTTCCCTTAGCTCAGGTAGAATAGCTTCTGCTAGATCCTCAACACTGGATGCAAATCTCGTCTTACGCTGTCCATGTTTCTTTACTTCATCAAGCAGAATTTCCCCTGATATCCTTCCATCGGAGGTTTCACTTGCTGCATAAATTTCGGTCATAATGAGATAATCAGCCTGATGAAAACAGGTTCTGAATTCTTCCAGCAATGCCAAGGTTCTGCTGTAACGATGCGGCTGAAAAAGAACCACAAGCCTTTTGTCTGGCCAGCCTTCCTTTATGGCAGCAAGTGTCGCTCTGATTTCCGTTGGATGATGACCGTAATCATCAATTACCATTATGCCACGCCCTTCTCCCTTCAACTGCATACGCCGCTGAACACCTTGGAAACTCGCAAGCGATGCACTGATAACAGCAAAACGAATTTCAAGTTCAATACCTACGCAAATTGCCGCCAACGCATTATAGACATTGTGTCTTCCCGAAAGGACAAGATCTATATCTCCTAACAGCTCTCCCTTATAGCGAACAACGAATTTCACCCGACCATTACCAGGCTCACTTTGCTCTGCAACAAGATCTGCCTGATCT
>DAOWDZ010000047.1 GCA_030638765.1 Desulfocapsa sp. | reverse complement strand
GGCTGCTGGGCCACAGCATCTCTCTTTGCCGGTACAATCAGTAGTGGTGGGCCAATTGGGCTCATTCAGAATTTCATTACTGCCATCACAGGTTAATAAGCACCCCCTTCACCAAACAAAAGGACACGCCATACCATGGAAAATCAAGCCATTACCAAAGAATTAAAAAAAGCTAAAACCACTGTTCATGAAATTGAGAATACTGACAGTGAACTTTATAAAGTTGGCATGTACACAACTGCAGCTTTTGCAGTAGCTGTTGGTACGTGGGGAATCATATGTTTATCCAGCGCAGTATTTGAAAATGGTGCGCCACTCGACATGCTCAAAAGTTTATACCACGCCATTACAGGTGCCTAGGCATTAACAATACTATCAAATTCTAACATTCAGAGATATGTCATGGTTAATTCAAAGGAAACACAAAAAGTCCGCGTTCAAGTTGAAGAAAATACTATTTCTGAAATCTCGAAGATCACTGTCACCGCTATTAGCATCGCTGCCGCATCCATCGGTATATGGGCAGTAGCATGTATGATCTCGGGCATTTCCAACAGCAGCGGCCCAATATCACTCATATCTGATTTATTTAAAGCTATCTTTGGATAACTACGCAATACACTCTTAACAAAAACAGATTCCTGTCTGTATAAAAGTGGTTTTTAGCCATGGAGATCACCTCTCCATGGCTTTTTTTTTGACATATGCCTACACATCTATTTATATATCACATATAACTTCAGAATCCCTTATTAGGTACACTCCAACTTTATTAAGATCGACGTTACAAACCCCCTAAGCACAGCACCCAAGGAAAACCATGGCCATATTGATTCGTAATTTGTTTGTATTTTTTCTTTTTACTGTGATTCTTGGTGGAAGTTATGGCATGTGGACCCTTGAACACCAGTTACGCAAAGTAACCTATAGTGAATTCCGATACTGCCTTGCAAACCATGACCTTGTCTCAACTACTTTCACCGGGACAAAACTCATTGCTACCCATAAAAGTGGTGACCGCTATGAAACTACTGTTCCAAATCCGGAAAAACTAATTTCAGAACTCCAGGATAAAAATATTCAAATTATCTTTGAAAAAGATCGTTCTGAACAAATATTTCAGGCTTTTGCCATTGTTTACATAATCCTATTACTACTCACCGTAATTATTTCACTCAGCAGAAAGAAGAAGCTTGAGGAAGAAGAAAACAAATTCGCTTCAGACAACCTTATTCTTCCTGACAACGATCAAAAATCTATTACATTTGATGACGTGGCCGGTATCCCTGAAGCACTTGAAGAATTGCAGGAAATTGTAAACTTCCTCAAAGATCCTGACCAATATAGTCAAATTGGAGCCGTTAGCCCTAAAGGAATATTACTTCAAGGCCCTCCTGGTACGGGTAAAACCTGGCTTGCTCGTGCCATAGCAGGTGAAGCACATGTTCCGTTTTACAGCTTCAGCGGATCTGATTTTGTTGAAATGTTCGTAGGTGTTGGTGCATCACGAGTACGTGATATTTTCAAAGATGCACTTATCAATGCTCCATGTATCATTTTTATAGATGAGATCGATGCGGTTGGAGGAAGTCGAGCTGGTGGTGCTTCAGCCAGTGGCCAAGACGAAAGAAGTCAAACTTTAAATGCACTTCTTGTTGAAATGGATGGATTTTCCACATCTGATACCATAGTAGTACTCGCTGCCACAAACAGACCAGATATTCTCGACCCAGCACTCCTTCGCCCTGGACGATTTGACAGACAGGTTAATATTCTTCCACCTGATATTAAGGGACGCCTCAAGATACTTGAAGTCCATGGTGCCAAAGTTGCCCTGTCACCTGATATTGATCTCAACAAAATTGCCCATATGGTTCCTGGCTTTACCGGTGCAGAACTTGCCAACCTTGTTAACGAAGCTGCATTAATGGCCGCAAGAGAACAAAAGACCAGGATCGAACATGCACATTTCGAACTTGCCAGAGATCGTATCCTTATGGGTGTCGAAAGAAAAGGCAGAATAATGTCCGATGATGATCGCAAGGTACTAGCCTTCCACGAAGCAGGACATGCTATTATTGCAAAAACATTACCCGATGCCGACCCTATCCATAAAGTCACCATAATTCCTCGCGGACAGGCACTAGGTCAGACCCAACAGTTGTCTGTAAATGATCGCAGCAGTTACAATTTCAATTACCTTCGAAGCAGAATTGTTATTTTAATGGGTGGTAGAGCCGCAGAAGACATTGCATTTGGACAGAGAACAACAGGCGCTCAGGGTGACATCATGCAGGCCACCGAAATCGCAACCAGTATGATATGCAAATGGGGCATGAGTGATGTCATAGGACCACAGGCAATGTCCGCTGATAGCAGTGGGTTTCTCGGTGGTGGTTCACATCGACTAGAGATGAGTGACAAAACATCCGAATCTGTTGACAAAGAAATCAAAAACATTCTCGACTCCAGCTATGAGGAAGCCGTTGCCATTCTTAAAGAACAATACTACCTTCTCAAACAACTGGCCGACATACTTTTACAGGTAGAAACCATAGACGAAGAAGAATTCGACATTATCATGGCATGTCAGTTTAAAGAAAAAATTGCTGCCGGTATCGAAGAAACACACCAATGCTCGACATGCCCGGCTGCCGACAGCTGTACTCATTCAAGACTGAAAAAAGATTAGGACTTATCCAATGAGGTCTCTAAAAAAAATGAGCTACCTGGTGTTCACCGGTGTAGCCATACTGTTATTTCTTGTAATCAGCCTCAGTTTTCGTCAATACCAGCTCTCTGAACGCTACAATACCATTATCACCCAGAGCGAAGAGATGGTTTTCCAACTCTTGACGATTAGAGAACAGATAACAACATCCCTTATCAAACAGGACTGGCACACTATAGCAACAACTGCCAACCAGCTCAAAAGCCTGAACTCCTCCATTGCAAGACTCCAGGAGAACACACTTATCCCCAGTGAATTCAGACTTGGAATGGCTCGCCAGGTTGACGTTTCAGGGATCGCTATATCTGCCAAAGAAATTTCAGGAAGTAATGATAAGATAACTCACAGTCTCGTACTGCAGGACAAAATGAGGGCACTTACTGAATACCTCATTCAATTTGACAGAATCATCGGAAGTCAAATGCGCTCCAAAGTTGTTGGCTTCCAAACTGTTATGATAGGTGCACTTGGTGTTATTATATGCCTCATTAGTTTTTCTCTGATACTCCTCTACAAGAAAGCCCTGATTCCTCTGCTGATGTTACGAAAACAAACAGAGCAAAGCGATGTTTTTTCCACAGGCTTTAAATATGAACCAGACACCTGTTCAGAAATTTCCATCTTTATTGACTCTGTCAATTCTCTGTTAGAGCAGATAGACCATCCAGGAACACCTGACACTACTTCACATACTCTCTGGAAAGAACTGGAGTCAATAATTAATGAAAGCACCAACCTTTCTAATGGCATCATCAATTATGCTCAATTGTTAAAAGATACCTACCGTGAGGCTGATATTGGAAAAGAAGAGCTTAAAATTCTTCAGGATATCATTGACTGTGCTGAAAAAATAGCTACCCTCAACAAACAAATATAAAATATAATTTTATAGATTAAACAAATGTTTGTCTCCCCTTAATGTGACATATACTCACGTACCGTCCAATTATCCTTTTGATTATATAATACTTATTCGAAATAAGGTGGAAATAAAGTGGTATTCTGTGCGCTATTTTATCATTTACTAAAGCTACTTTTCACCTGCAATTTAACTTGACACAACCTCATAATGTCAGTATCCATTCCAAAATGAACACTACTAAGTAGTAGTCCACACCGTGGCACTATTAGCAATGTTTACCACCTATTGTTAAATTTAATAAAGTAATTAATCGTAATACTTTTTTTGTTTTTCACTGACCACACCTACCGGAGCGCAAGAAATGACAAACCCCCTATTGCTAGCGAAAAGTACCCTTACCATTATTGCCACAGTTTTTCTTGCAGGTAATTGCCTTGCAACTGAAGATTACGATGTCAAAGCCTATGGCCCCAAAAGTCCGATCATATGGAACACCCCAGTAAAAGCAACATTTGAACACAAAGTACACACCATGGATGCTGGAATGGATTGCAGTAGTTGCCACGATGATATCTTCACAATGCAACGTGGCAATGCTGTTAAAACCAAAAAATTCACTATGAAAGCAATGGCTGAGGGCGAATTCTGTGGCGCCTGCCATGATGGTGATACAGCCTTTGCAACAGACACCAACTGTATGTCATGCCACGGAACCAGTGAAGAACCCATTATCTGGACAGTGCCTACAAAAGCGTCCTTTAGTCACACTCAACATGTCGATGAATTTGAACTTGAATGCAGCAGCTGTCATAATTCCATTTTTGCCATGAAAGCAGGAGCAGCGGAGTCCAATAAAGACTTCAGCATGGCTTCCTTTAAAGACGGTAAATATTGCGGTTCCTGTCACAATGGTGATGATGCCTTTGATTCATCCACTCAATGTGAATCCTGCCACTACGCCCCAGCCAATAAAATCATTTTCAACCAGCCTGTGAAGTCGGTTGTTTTTGATCACAACATCCATGTTGGTAAAGCTGAGCTTTCATGTGAATCCTGCCACAAAGAAGTGTTCACAATGAAAAGAGGAACCATCGAAGGTGAATCCCTTATTTTTTCCGATGATCCTGCTGAAAAAAGAAAATACCTTGAAGTTCTCCATAATAAATTTTGTGGAACATGCCATGATTCAAATCAGGCATTTGGGTATTTAACCAGATGTACCGTTTGTCATATTGGCGTGAAGGGTTTTGATGCACTAAACGGCGATGGACCAAAAACCGGTAATGGGCATTAAAAAAGCAGCCACTAATTTCAGCGGCACACATAACAACACTTAATTTTCCCGAAATACAACAGCCAATAAATCGATTGTAGATTGCTATAAATCAAGAGGAGAAGAAATGACTGGCAGAATGGTTAATATTTCAAAGAAATGGGGCTTCCATGGCGTTGAGGCCTTGAAGAACGCAAGCCCATTATACAAAATCACAATGGGCCTTTTTGCACTTTTAGCACTTTCTGGTGCTGCTGTAGGCCTGCAAGCCATGATAACCGGATACCATCATGTTTATGGTGTTACCAGGGAGATTTCCTGGGGATTACTTATATCTGCATACATATTCTGTGTCGTTACATCGACTGGCCTCTGCATCATCTCATCTATTGGTCATGTTTTCGGCGGTGAAGCGTTTATGCCCATCGCCAAACGAGCTGTCTTTATGTCAATCGTTTTCATGTTTGGTGGTTTCTGCATTATTTTCTTTGATATAGAAAACCCTTTCCGCATGGCTATATGGAACGTTATATCTCCTAACTTTGTTTCAAACATGTGGTGGATGGGTACTCTCTATGGAATGTACCTTGTCTTTATGATTGTAGAGTATTATTTCCTCCTGGATCAGAACCATACACTTTCCCGTTTAATGGGATTTTTTGGTCTTGTTGTAGGAATTGCAGCCCATAGTAATCTTGGTGCAGTTTTTGGAATGCTCCATGGTCGCCCTTTTTGGTATGGTCCATACCTCCCTATATACTTTATATTTTCTGCTGCCATGTCTGGTGGCTGTGCTATTCTCTTCTTCACCACCCTTGGTTGGCGAATTAATCCCGAGATAATGAACCAACGGATGGAAAGGGCCATAAAAGCTATCACTCAAGTCACAATTTTCCTTATTGCTGTCATCATTTTCTTCACAATCTGGAAAATAGTTACGGGTATGGTATCAGAAGGAAAACATCTGGTTATAATGTCCTTCCTAACTGGTGATTATTCTATTAACTTTTGGGTTTTTGAGGTTTTCCTTGGAATGTTCCTTCCACTCTACCTTCTCATCCGATCACGAGGTAATAATTTCAACCTCATACTATGGGCCACAGGGCTTATGATGGTCGGTATTTTCTTTATGCGTTATGACATTGTCATACCTGGCCAGATGGAATCAGTTTATCATTCTCTTGGTGTTGAGGAAGCTGCGGAAATGTTAACGTACACGCCATCATTTCATGAAATAATGGCTTCACTCTTTGGTATTGGTTTCATTGGGCTTGCCTACTTTGCTGGCGAAAAAATGCTCAATGGGCATCAGCTTGAAAAACATGAGATTGTCCCAGAGGGCGGTTATATCTGTCCTGGTTGTGGTGCTATCCACTATATGGAAGAAGGCGAAACTGAGGAAGATGCAATGAAACGCCATCATCGAATCTGGTAATTAAATTTTGGGATCTGTCTTTGTGAACATTATTTTCTAAATCGAAGATATTCCCCCTGACACCCCACTGAATAAAAAGATAAAAGGATAATTATCATATGAAATTTCCTAAAATAAATTTTGATACTATGAAAAACGAGGGTACATCATCTGTCACACCTCGAGAGAGAAGAAAATTTCTAAAGCTTGGTCTTGCTGTAGCCGGGGTTTACGCAGGGGGAAAGGTGCTTTCCTTAACATCCATCGTTGGTACTGCGCAAGCATCCGGAGGAGGAACCAGTATAGTAGAAAAATTCCCATACAACCCTCACTACAGTATGATTATACGGCAATCGCTCTGCATTGATTGTGAAAAATGTGTCGAATCATGCAATAAAACCAACCATGTCCCTGAATATGGCTACAGAACACGTATACTCACAAAAAGATATTCCGGCACGCTTGATAAGCAGGTTGAATTCATACCTGTTCTTTGTAATCACTGTAATGATGCACCATGTGTTAGAGCATGTCCCACCAAGGCTACATACAAGGACCCAATTACCGGTATCGTTCGAATGGAAAGTAGAAAATGTATCGGTTGCAAAACATGCATGCTTGCCTGTCCATACGATGCACGATATTTCAGTGCAGAAAGACATGCCGTTGATAAATGTGATTTTTGCTGGGAAGAACGTTTATCCAAGGGCGAAACACAAACCGGATGTTCATCCGCCTGCCCAACCGGTGCCAGAACATTCGGAAATCTCACCGATCCTGAAAACATTGTATACAAACTCGTTCATCAACTTGAAGAACGGGTCTGGGTGCTTCGTCCGGCTGATGACACAAAACCCAATATTTTCTACATGAAAGGAAGTATGCGCTCTGTTGATAACATTCTTAAAGGACAAAAATTTAAGTATTACGATCCCGATAAAGTATAACTGAACTGACAAACCCTGTTATATATCTTTCTCAACGAACCCTTCATGCTGACAACAGCTTGAAGGGTTTTTTGTTACTCACGATTACCCCAGACACCAACCTCCCTAACAACTCAATCCGGCACACCCTGTGCAAGTGATATCAAAAGGCACATATTTGTGGGATTTCACGCCACACTATTGCTTCACGTGTAGTTTTAGTGCTTCTTTTTGCAACGTTTTTGTGTCACAATACTCATTAGCAAAAGAAATTCATTCCTCAATCCTCGCAATAAAGGAACCCATCACATGGACTCATCGAGAAGAAACGAAATCCTTCTTGCCATAAACCAGATTGCTGCAACAGAAACAGGCGAGATCACCGGTGCCGACAAGTTGCTTAAAAAATGCTGTGAAATCATCATGCAAAATCATGAATATTGTCTAATATGGGCAGGAACTCGTGATGATGATGGTACCGCAATTACCCCATTGGCAGCGCTTACTTCAGCCAACATTCCTGATAGAGACTGTATGTATCTTGTTGAACAGGTCATTACGGATATGGATGAAAGTAATCCTGCCGCTAAAGCCCTGCTTACTGGAAAAAGAGTAGTTATCCAGGATATACGTTCTATTTCCCACTACAAAGCCCTTCGTGAAATCTCACTTAAAACCGGTTTTAGATCCTGTTCCAGCTGGCCTTTAAAATATAAGGATCAGGAATTTGGTGTAATCAATATTCACTCAGAAAAGCTTGAATGTTTTACAGAACAGGAGACGTCTTTTCTGGAAACCGTTGTCTCTGACATTTCACTTGCTCTCTACAGCCAGGAAATGACCAGACGTATCCAGATTGAACGTGATTTCAACAGGGAGATGGTGGATACCATGGAAGCTCTGTTGATATCCATCTCTCCATGTGGAAAGATTTTAACATTCAATCAAAAAGCAGAACAGGTTACAGGATTCAAAGAATCAGAAGTCACTGATCACTACTGGGTCGATATCTTAATGGCCGAGAAACACCGAAAAGCCAATCAGCAACTGCTCAGCAATGTCCTAAAAGGTGAAACAGATCAGATGAATTTTCAATCCTGTCTGCTTACTAAAGACAAACAGGATCGATTCATTAACTGGCACGCATCTTTTCGGCAAAATCTTGACCAAAGTAAACTTGGTCTCGTACTATTTGGCATTGATATCACAGGACAACTTCAAGTCGATAGCGATCTCAAACAAGCTATTTCTCAATGGGAGAATATTTTTTCTGCCATTCAGGATCCGGCCCTTATAGTTTCTAAAGACTCAGTCATCCTTGATGCCAACCCTGCCACATTTACGGCTGCCAGGAAAACACGCCCCGAAGTAATTGGACACAAAATATGTGACATTCTCCATCTTGGACGTGCAACCAGCGCACCCTGTCCCCTTGAAGAGTATATTTACAAACGACAGAGCAGAATAATTGAGACAGAGCTTCGTGGTTTTAATGGCAATTATCTTCTCACCATCAGCCCCTTAAGCATGACAATGGAGTCACAGGAAGCCGCTCTGCTTGTTGCCAGAGACCTGACAGAAGAAGAACTCATGAAAGCTGAGGCAATGCGAGCCGCACAGCTCGCATCTGTCGGAGAACTTGCGGCTGGCGTTGCTCATGAAATTAATAATCCCATCAATGGTATTATTAATTATGCTCAGATAATTCTCGACGACCCGGAAGATCCCGAAAACCAGGACCTTCTCACACGAATAAAAAAAGAAGGTCAGAGAATAGCCTCTATTGTCTCAAATCTTCTCGATTTTTCAAGACGCAGGGAGGAATCCCCAGAACAAGTCTCTGTCCAGGCAATTTTAGATAAAAGCCTTGAACTGGTCAGTCATCGTTTTAAAAATGATATGATCCTGCTTGACAGCCAGGTTCCTGACAGCCTTCCCCCTGTTCACTGTAACTCTCAACAGATCCAGCAGGTCTTTCTTAACATACTTTCAAATGCACGATATGCGTTAAACGATCGTTTTCCTGGCCCTGATCCACAGAAAAAAATAATTATACGAGGGGAAATAGTAACTCTTTCAAAGGAAGAATTTGTACGCATTACAATTACAGACTCTGGAAGTGGAATCGAACAGGATCTGATAGAGCGCGTTTTTGATCCATTTTACTCAAGCAAGCCGAAAGGCGAAGGTACAGGTCTTGGCCTCAGCATAAGTCATGGTCTGGTACAGGACAATAAAGGATACCTCAGAATTATTAGCGAATTTGGCAGTTCAACCTCCCTGCTAGTTGACTTACCAATACTAGAAAACTAAGGAGTTTAAAAATGAAAAAATCTTACAATTCCCCCATACTGTTGTCCGTAGTTTTCTTCATTGCAGCACTTATTTTATTTTTTATTGATATACAAATCGAAAGTAGTTGCTCTGAACAGAACCACACACCTTACAATATATGGTCAATTGTTGTAATCATAGCCCTTTACGCCCTCACCCTTTTTCTGATCACTAAAGATTTTAAAGTATCCAAAATAACAACACACAAACTTCAAAAAGATCTCAACACCTGCACAGATTCTTTAGACGATGTCCAGTCTACACTCGAAGATGCAGTTGAAAAAAAGACCTTTGAGATGTCCGTTGTCAACGCCTCCCTTAACCGTGAAATTGCTGAAAGAATTCAGGCAGAATCAGAAGGTGTTAAGCTTCGGAAACGTCTTCAGACAATTCTCAACTCAGCAGGTGATGGAATTTTTGGAATTGATATCCAGGGAAGAGTCACATTTGTTAATCATAAAGCAACCGAATTGCTAGGATGGACAGAAGAAGAACTCATAGGTAAATCCCACCATGATCTTGTTCACCACACTCGTCGAAACGGTCATGACTTTCCGGTTGAAGAATGCCCTATATATATGGCTTACAAAGACGGCCAGATTCATTTTGAAACAAATGATATTTTTTGGACTAAATCCGGTGATAGCTTTCTAGTTGAATACACATCAACCCCTCTCCTTGAGAAAAAACAGATCTCCGGTGCCGTTGTGGTGTTTAAAGATATAACAAAAACAAAACGACTGGAACGTCAACTTCATCTCATTGTAAATTCAGCAGGTGAGGGAATTTTTGGACTCGACGTTAAAGGAAATGTAACTTTTATGAACAAGGCTGCTTCAATAATGCTTGGTTGGGAAATGGAAGAATTAATCGGTAAGTCACACCATAAACTCGTACATCACAGTCACAAAAACGGAACCAAATACGAGGAAGCTGACTGCCCAATTTTCATGTCTTGTCAGGATGGACAGGTTCATTTCAAATCAGATGATTTCTTCTGGGCAAAAGATGGATCCAGCTTCCCTGTTGAGTATAATTCAACCCCAATTATTGAGGGAAAACAACTTACTGGAGCTGTTATCGTTTTCAGAGATTTGACAACTTTTACCTAATACTCTATTTACAATTTAAAATAGGCACAATCTGTTTAAAGGAGTTCAAATGGAAAACTACCCTGCAGTTGAAACACCAATACTTGTGGTAGATGATGAAGAATCATTACGACATACCTTTAAAATTTTCCTTAAACGTGAAGGTTATGGTCCGATCGTACTCGCCTCTAATTTTGAAGAGGCCGTCAGCGAACTCAACACCCAATCATTTGATCTTATAATAAGTGATATAGTTCTTGGTGGAAACTCCGGCATAGATCTCTTGAAACGTATAAGAGAACTTAATATTAACTGTCCCGTTATTATGGTTACAGGATACCCTCATGTTGATACAGCATCCGAAGCACTACGCTATGGTGCTTTTGACTACATTCAAAAACCTGTTGAAAAAGACCAGCTACTCAAGACAGCACGTCTTGCCCTGCAGCAATTCAAACTTCAGCACGAAAAACAGAAGGCTGAAGAAGAAAAAGAGCGCTATCGCTCCTATCTTGACACGTTATTTGGAAGCGTCTCGGACAGTATCGTGACCATCGATCAGTCCATGAAAATCATCAAAATGAATCAGTCTGCACGATCTTTTTTTGCTTCTGTTAACCATGATATCTTAGAAGGCAACAACTTATCATTGAGTTGTTCCGAAACCAAAAACTGCTTTTTCAAAGAAGATGTCGAGAAAGTATTGCGCTCTGGTGTTGAAATCAAAGAACATCGTATTGAATTCACGACAGAATCAATGCACCGGAAAGTTATAAGCATCTGCATATCGCCTCTTAAAGATGGACGTGGTGGATTTCATGGTGTTGTAATCGTTATTCGCGACATGACAGCGCTCACTGAAATAAAATCTTCCAAACAGCGAATATCCTTTCATCGTATGGTTGGCGCAAGTCCTGCCATGCAGACAGTCTATACAATGATCGAAAATGTTGGCAAAGTTGATTCTTCAGTACTTATTACAGGTGAAAGTGGGACGGGTAAGGAACTTGCGACTGAAGCCCTACATAATGAGAGTCATCGAAAAAACAGGCCTCTGGTTAAAGTTGATTGCACAGCGATCCCTGAGAATCTCCTTGAAAGTGAACTTTTTGGACACAAAAAAGGATCCTTTACCGGCGCTGACCAGGACCGGATGGGAAGAATTTTACAAGCTGATGGTGGCACCCTGTTTCTTGATGAAATCGGAGACATCTCTTCAATCATGCAGCTCCGTCTTCTTCGCTTTCTTCAGGAAAAAACTTTTTATCCTGTTGGTCGTGACACATCAATCCAAGTTGATGTGCGGATAATAGCAGCAACAAATGTGAACTTGAGGGAAAAGGTCCAACTCGGAAAATTCAGAGAAGACCTTTACTTTCGACTAAGAGTTATTGATATAATTTTGCCACCTCTTCGTGAACGTACTGGTGATGTTCCATTACTTGCCAATAATTTTATGCAGTATTATTCACAGCAAATAGGTAAACCCATAACTGGAATTTCTGATCAGGCTATGAAACTTCTATCCAGTTATTCATGGCCTGGCAATATCCGTGAACTTGAACATGTCATAGAACGAACATGCGTACTCTGTAATGGATCCACTATATCAAGCGACCAACTCCCACAGGAAATCCAACACCAGATGCCGCAAAATGAAATGCCAGACACCTCATTGCTTCGCCAGGGCGGTGAATTCCAGTCTCCAAATCAGCCTCTTTACCCTGATCCCTATCAAGGGAATAGTATAGAAAGTAGAATAATCGCTGCCCTTCGGAAAAGTGGTGGTAATAAGGCAAAAGCAGCACGTTTGCTCTCCATTGATCGCTCCACACTTTATCGAAAATTAAAAGAATTAAAAATCGATCTCAGCACATTCGACCTTTAACAAACTGCCGTAGCCACACATGTGTAGCTACACATGTGTGGCAAATACCACACATGTGCAGCTCTCCCTTTCCCTGACCCTACTTTTTACAATAAGTCCTATCTCCCTGTATTTATACGTACTATTCAGCAGCCCTACTATAGTTGCAATTATTTTACAGTTTTATTAAAAAATATAGCCTAACAATCATTTGTTATATTATCAGGAACTTAATTAGGTTAGCAAATAAACATGCACCCTTTCAATCAATGGCATCATATGTGCAATAGCTAAAATTAAAGTGGATAAGTAAAAGCATGTATGCAATAATTATAATTATCATGGACTGGGCGTCTCATTAAAGGGGAATTTACGCAGATGAAATTTTTTTCCATAGAAAGCTTTCCTAATAGTCTTGACGAATTCAAGAAGCTTTTTAATGACGAGGAAACCAGTCTGCAATTTCTCTTTAGTAAAAGATGGCCCAATGGTTTTGAATGCCCTTACTGCAATTGGCTCAACAAAGATCTTTCTCCCACTAAGTCCATAACCTGTAGTCATTGTGGTCACCCAACCTCCATCACCACAAATACGATTATGCACGGTACTAAAAAGCCACTATCACAATGGCTCATCTCTATTTATTGGCTTACCTCAACAGCTGGCGGGAACAGTGCAAAAGACCTGCAACGCCTGTTAAAACTTTCCAGTTATCAGACTGCCTGGACATGGTTGCAAAAACTCCGTATGGCAATGTCGATTGCTGATAATAAAATGTGCCATGACACAGTAGAGATTTCTTCTGACACCATATCTGTTGGGGGAACCGCAGAAATAAAACCTCAGATTCTTTCCGCTGCAGAAATAATTCTTCCTGCAGGAATCATTGGAAGAATAAATTTATCGACTGTTCCAGCGGTTAACAAAAAATCCATCATTCTTTTCTTAGAACAGACTATCTCAGATGGTTCATCTCTCATTGTTCCAGAAGAAGCTCCTTACCGGGAACTTAAAACTTCAAATTTCATAACAATTACCGATCCAGCAATTTACAGAACACGTCAAATTATCAAAAGTTTTGAAATCTGGATCAACAAAATCCATCGAGGTGCAGTTGCCAGCAAACACCTGCAACTCTACCTCGATGAATTTTGTTTCCGTCGTAATGCTGAGATGCTGCCAGACCGGGAAGCAATTTTCAACCTACTTCTTTCAGGCGTTCTCAGTAAGAAATCACTTTCCTATAAAAGTATTATTTCGCAACCCACTACGGAGTAAAATATGTCTCAGCTTCAAACAGGCTTACTTATCCTTCTCCTAACCTTTCTCGGTGTTGTTGGATACAACGTATATCTCCATGAGACAATTCCCAATGATATTTCCTACACGAAATTCATCCAACTTCTGGATGAAGGCAAAATAGAGGAAATACACCTCAAAGGTGGCGCAGTTACAGGAATGGATGTCACCAAGCATGAGTTCAGTTCTTATATTGTTGACCTGCCATCTGTTCTTCCTATTCTAAAAAATCAGGGCGTAACAATTACTGCCGAAAAAGACAGTGAAAACTTAGGCGGTTTTATGCAATCCATGGTGCCTGTTTTCCTGATCCTTGGTGGATACCTTATTTTTTCAAGAATGCAAAAAGGAAACAAAGGTGGTTTTGGTAAATCCAAAAGCAGTTCATTTCATCCAAAAGAGAACACCGGTCTTACCTTTAATGATGTCGCAGGAATTAGTGAAGCACGAACAGAACTCGTTGAAATTGTCGACTCTTTAAGAGATCCTGACAAGTTTTCAAGCCTCGGCGGCTATATCCCCAAAGGTGTTCTCTTACAGGGTCCTCCAGGGACTGGAAAAACTTTGCTGGCCAAGGCAATTGCCGGTGAAGCTTCAGTTCCATTCTATTCAATAGGTGGATCTGATTTTGTTGAAATGTTTGTTGGAGTCGGAGCATCACGAGTACGTGAACTCTTCACAGAAGCAAAAAAGAATTCACCATGCATCATATTTATAGATGAAATAGACGCCATAGGTGGCAAACGAAGTGGTGGAAATGCCAGTGGTTCGAATGACGAACGAGAACAGACGCTTAATGCTCTTCTCGTTGAAATGGATGGTTTTGACTCTAATCAGACGGTTATCATAATAGCCGCTACGAACAGGCCTGACATTCTCGACCCAGCTCTTTTGAGACCTGGTCGCTTTGATCGTCAGGTAACAATCGCCCTTCCTGACGTTAAAGGACGCCGTAAGATACTTGAAGTGCATTCTAAAAAAATAGTTATGGCACATGGAATTAACCTTTCAGAAGTAGCCCGCTCCATTCCTGGATTCAGTGGTGCTGAAATTGCTAATCTCGTCAATGAAGCTGCACTCATGGCAGCACGCCATAATAAAACTGCCGTTGAACTTGCTGATTTTGATGAAGCCAAAGATAAAATCAGCCTGGGTCTTGAACGTAAAAATGTCGTTATAAATGAAAAGGATCGCAGGGTCACCGCATATCATGAAGCTGGACATGCTATTACAGCCAAACTCCTGCCTGACACAGATCCTGTTCATAAAATTTCCATCATTCCACGTGGCCAGGCACTAGGACTTACACAACAACTCCCCCTTGACGACAGATATACATATTCCCGTGTCTACCTCGTTAATCGTATCAAAATCCTGATGGGTGGAAGAATAGCTGAAGAATTGATCTTCAATCATCAAACAACCGGTGCCAGTAATGACATAGTTGGGGCAACTGAAATTGCCAGCCGACTTGTCTGTGAATTTGGTATGAGTTCTACCATTGGCCCCATAGCCTACAGACAAGAACAGGATGGTTTTCTCGGTGCTACGAGTACCATGAAACCATACAGTGAAAAAACAGCTGAACGAATTGATAATGAAATTACACATGTAATTGAAGAATGTTATGTGGAGACCAAGGAACTCCTTATCAAAAACAATAAATTCCTTCACAAACTTGCAGAAGCACTACTTGTAAATGAAACTGTGGATGGTGAAGAATTTGAAATCGTCCACCAATGTTATATTAATGAAAGAAAAATTGAAAAGAAACTAATGGACACACATGGGGAGGGATGATCAAACACTAAAATTTTCATACCATAAATTATTTTGAAGTTACGTTTTATTAAAAAAGGAGGAAAGTAAATGCGTACACGAAGAAAAATCATGAAGACAGCATTTGCCTTTACGATTGGAACAATCCTTACAGTTCCGACGCTT
>DAOWDZ010000127.1 GCA_030638765.1 Desulfocapsa sp. | reverse complement strand
TTTTCATAACTCTATGCTAATTTTTCCTGGAGTCCTGCAACAAACTTTGGATCAACGGAATATCCTAACTCTTTGGCTTTATCCACATGACTCATGGCTTTGCTAAAGTCACCGCTGAAAAAAAGTGCTACGGCAAGATTATTTTGACCAAGAGCAGAATCTGGCTCAAGTTCGGTTGCCTTGGTGGCGGCTTTAAGAGCACGCTCGTCCTCACCCTTCATTGTGAGTACAGATGTAAGATTCATCCATACTGTGGCAAGCTTAGGATCATACTGGATGGCTTTTTCGTAGGAGGCAATGGATTTATCAAGCTCGTTGCGATGCTGCCAGATAAGCCCAAGGTTTGCGTGGGCCTGTGCTGAAGTATCAGGCTGGACTTTGATGGCCATTTCATTCAATTCCTGAGCTCTATCCAGATTTCCCTGACCAAAATAGATAGCCCCAAGATTGATCATAGGCTGATTAGCCTGCTCATCAAGCACGATACACTTTTCAAGACATTCGATTGCTTTATCGATATCACCAGACTTCATATAAACAAGCCCAAGATGATGCCAGGTAACAACATTATCAGGGTTTTGCTTACATTTTTTCTCCATCTCTGCGATAACTGTCGGCAGATCTTCTGTCAAATTGTCTAAATCATTTTCTTCTGACATGATGTTCCTCTATTTCAGTATGTTTTAAATTATCACTTTTTAAGGTAAAATCGGTATTTGGCTAACGCTTATAACTAAGCACTTGATATTCCTTTCAGAACAAAAGCGACTATACTATAGACACCATCTGCTGACATGCAAGAAGAAAATAGTGGAATTCCAACAGGACGAGTCAGGCTATTTGTTAAAACGCTCTTCGCACGAAAGAGTCAATTCCTGCTGCTGCTCCGTTAATATCTCTTTTGCTTGAATAACATCCTTAGCTATCTGTGCTGACAACTCTTTAATTCCCGAGAACTTCTCTTCACCGCGCAAAAATCGTAGTAAATTTACTTTGATTGGTTTCCCATAGATATCCTGATCAAAATCAAAAATATGCGTCTCAGCAACCAGGCGTTCTTCTCCAAAGGTTGGATTCACGCCAATGTTAAGCACTCCGCCATAGCATTTACCTTCACAAATTACCTGACAGACATACACTCCCATCTTTGGGATTAAATCTTCCTTGTCCATGTTCAGATTTGCAGTCGGAAAACCAATCTCCTTACCACCACGCTGCTGCCCCAGTTGAACTTCACCTCGTATTTGATAATATCGTCCAAGAAGTGTCCTAGCATCTGCCATCCTGCCATCTGCAACCAGCCCTCGAACTTTAGTTGAGCTCACGAGACAATCTTGCTCATAATGAGCATCCACCACCGTAACTGAAAAATCTTTTTCGACGCCCTGCTGTTTCAAGAAGTCAATATTTCCAACGCGTCCCTTTCCAAAAGCATAATCATAACCAACAACAAGCTCCTTAACACCAATGGTTTTTCGTAGGATATCGTCAACAAAATGATGGGCTGTTATGCCGGCAAATTTCATAGAAAATGGTATGATAATCAAAACATCAATCCCTGCAAGCTCGATAAGTTCAGTCTTCTGATCACAGGTGGAGATGAGTTTTATCCCTTCCTTTCGTAACACCTGCAAGGGATGAGGATCAAAGGTTACGGCAACACTTGTACCACTACTACGATATGCACGTTGCACAACTTCACCAAAGAGAATCTGATGCCCTAAGTGAACCCCATCAAAATTTCCTATTGTTACACAGGCATGTGGAAATGATTCTTTAATCTCGCTTAAATCTCTATATATTTTCATGTGTATATCAATTAATTATTAACAATTTTCTAAAATCCAAAAAACCCGATACGCTTTTTTCCCTCTACCCATAAGAAAGTCTTGACAAATTCCTTCAGGACAAGCATATTTACAGCGTTGCCGAAGTGGCGGAATTGGTAGACGCGCTAGGTTCAGGGTCTAGTGGGCGCATGCTCGTGGAAGTTCGAGTCTTCTCTTCGGCACCAAATTAAACAAGGGTTTGTAATCATATCTGGTTACAAACCTTTTTTTATTTGAGCCTCTTCACACTTCACAAACACTGTTAATCCAAGCAGGAAATTCTCTCCAACAAGCTATCAACAAACCTGCTTTTAACTCTTTCTACATAATTGTCCAGAGTAAATTAAGTCACCGTTCTTCATTAATCTGGCTCACATCGAAATCAGTTAACATTCCAATGGATCACAATAGCGTTAGGAAGTGTACTAAATAGAGAATAACTACGGATAACACAAAAAGAGTCTATCTATTCCAATAGGGATACTGAGCAAGAGTTGTTCGATTTTTTTTCTGCTGTTTAGTGGATTTTCTTTTACCAAGGATAGCTAGAATAATTCCTGAACCTGCGCTCCACAGAGCTGCATCTGTCTCGAGTCTGCCCGTCCAGAGGAACAAAAGGGTCAGCAGAACAACAACAATACCTAAAACAAACATGGCCTGGCCTGAATAGATTTCCGAGCTTTGCACCGAAAAGCTCATGGCCCATCCATTATTTTCTATTGCTTTCTTACTTCCGGAATTCAACAATTCACCAGCAGGCCGGTATCTCAACTCGGTTCCACAATTTTCACACAGATAAAACGTTTCACCTTTTTTATGCTGCTCCTCTCCTGAGATCCCACAGGTTGTGCAGACTGGAACTGGTATATCACTTTTAGGCATTGTATCTTTTTTATTTAGAAAAGTTCATTATCAAGAATTAACGAAGATAGCGATATCACGCCGATGATTTCACCTTTTTTTTCCACCGGTGCTCTTCGGATTCCTGCATGAAACAGTAAGCGGGCAACGTAACGGATATCCATATCAGCGGGTACTGTGATAACGGGTTTTGTCATGATTTCATATATATTTACTTCGCCGGGAGCACGCCCTTCAACAAGGACTCTTTTGATAAAATCCTGAACAACAACAATCCCCCAGGCATCATCCTCGTGTCGTTTCTCCACAAGCAGACACCTGCATTGATTAGAACGCATTTTTGCTGCAGCCTCTCGAGCTGTTGCCATGCCATCAATTGAAACAACTCGTTCCACCATTACATCTTCTGCTCGTATTATTGATTTTTTTTCAGCCACAACAAATGCCTCCAGCAATAGAAATATAAATTAAAATTT
>DAOWDZ010000223.1 GCA_030638765.1 Desulfocapsa sp. | reverse complement strand
TTGTGATCATTTGAGTTGCAAGGGTGAAAAATACTCTTATCGTCGGACACACGGTCCCTCCTGGAAAAAATGGGCAAAAGAACTGGGGACTTCAATTCGTAGTTGTGGTGAGAGCGAGGCGGTCAGGGATCTTCATCAACAACGTTTAAAGTTAGTGGCTGTTTGTCAAAACTGTGGGGTCGAATTTCATCGAGTTCGGCGTTTAAATAAAAACAGATCCTATCGACATCAACAATGTGGGGGAAAAATAGAATCTATTTAAGATTTCATCAAATTTTGATGTTTAGGATATTTGAACAAGATAATAAAATGAACATAAAGTCGTTTTTTGTCATACCTAAAGTAAGTGTTCTCACTTAACAAAATCATGCATTCATTTTACAAAACTTAACGTAAATAATATTCAGATCTTGTTATAGTCCCCCTCGAACATTCACCCTAGAGGAGCTCCAATATAATGAATATGCGCAAAATAACTTCACTCACAGCTTTTATTGCTTTTACTTTACTGGCGGTTACCAGCATTGTCCTGTTTATTGTCCCTGAGGGACGTGTCGCTTATTGGGCGGACTGGCGATTATGGGCCTTAAGCAAGGGCGATTGGGCAGCAGTTCATACTAATCTTGGTTTTCTATTTTTGCTTTCAATGCTATTGCACATTTATTACAACTGGAACCCGATGATGAGTTACATGAAAAATCGGAACAAGCAAATGCGCATCTTTACTCCCGATTTTAATATTTCTTTGGCGGTGACCTTGGTGGTTTTCTTCTTCACTTTGTGGGGGGTACCACCTTTTAGTTCATTTCTCCATATGAGTGAGTCAATTAAAGAAAATGCAGGTCTAGAATATGGAGAACCTCCCTATAGTCATGCAGAACTTTCACCATTGGTCTCTTTTGTTGCTAATTCAAAAGTTAAACTTGATCTAGAAGAAAGTCTCAAGAGACTTAGTAATGCTGGCATTAAGGTTACCAGTGCTGATCAGCCGATGATAGAAATTGCTGCAACTAATGGAATTTCACCCAGTGAAATTTTTCAAGTGATTCAGGATAAAAAATCGGTTGTTAGCGAGAACATGCCAGAAGAACCTGATGGCGGAACTGGGAAAAAGACAATTGGGTCTATTTGCTCAAAGTATCAACTTGATACTGATAAAATCATTCAGGAACTGGCAGCTAAGGATTTCATAATTGAGGCAGGTCAAACCCTTCAAGAGGCGGGGGCAGCCAATCGAGTTGGTCCCAATGAAATTTATCACTTGATGCGTGAAATTTCTTTACGCTAAATTAGACTAAAAGCCCCGTTATGCGGGGCTTTTAGCATTTTGCTGATATGTAGGCTAAAGCTCTTTGATGAATTCGAGGACTTGCTGAGGATGGTCTGCAGCTTTTCGTACCTTATCCCAATGCTTTAGAATTGTTCCATCAGCTGCAATCAGCACTGTTGAGCGGATACAGCCCATGCTGATTTTTCCATAGTTCTTTTTTTCTTCCCATGCATCATAAGCTTGTAGCATCGTTTTGTCTGGATCAGATAAAAGGGTAAATGGCAGGTCAAATTTAGCAATAAACTTATCGTGTGATAGCAGGCTGTCTTTGCTGACTCCGAGAAGATGGATATTTCTCTCTTGTAGTTCTTCGAACATGTCACCAAAAGCACACGATTCCTTAGTGCAACCCGAGGTGTTATCCTTTGGATAAAAGTAAATAATGACCATTTTTCCAGAATAATCTTGGAGGTTATGCTCCTTACCATCACTCCCAGCCAGAGTAAAATCTGGCGCCGTTTTTCCCTCTGTAATTGGCATACGTTTCCTCCTTTTTATTGATCTTATGATTCGAGTAGTTTATTGAGTTTATTAAGTTTTTTTTGTATCGATTCCTCAACTTCATCAGTTCCAAACATCCAGCTCAATTGACCAACCATCAAAGTGACATCAGCAATTTCATCAATCACTGCTTGACGATTAATTTTGCCACGGCGGAAGTGTTTTAGAGCGACAATAAGCTCGGCACATTCTTCCACTGTCTGGTCGTATTGGGCATCTTCCCCCCACTTGTTTAGCGTTGCTTGGTAAAGTTGTTCCATCTGTCTCGATATCCTTTATTTCTGAAAAAATAACAAAAAAGGCTGCCAATTGGCAGCCTTTCCGAGGTGAA
>DAOWDZ010000162.1 GCA_030638765.1 Desulfocapsa sp. | reverse complement strand
CGTGTATTAAACTGTCCGGAAAATGCACGAAGCACTACGGTATTCCCATCAGTATCGACACATTCCAACACACCAAACATCTGTCCACCTCTTTTTTCCCAGAGACAGTCTGTGGAGAATATTGGCTCCGGATCTGGAGTGTGAAAATCAATCCGTTTGTTTTGCTCGAGTTCTGTCATCAACTCCAGAGCATATTTGCGGCTGTTTCCCTCAGTCAGATAATGAACCTCATTACAATCTGCACAAAACCCGTAGCAGGTCGCCTCTTTGGGAAGTGCAGTAATCAAACGGTCTATATCGGCAATGTTTATCATGGCAATAAAATGACCCGGTAAAAAAATTAGAACAGAGGCTCAGAGTGAAATTCGAGACTCTCGCCAGTCCTTGGGTGAGCAAAGGAAAGATAACAGGCATGAAGCTTCATCAATCCTGGGCCGACCCCGGTTCCGTAGAGTGGATCGCCAACAATAGGAATTCCAAGGCCGTGTTCGGAAGCGGCGTGAACCCTAAGCTGATGCGTTCTTCCGGTGATGGGTTTGAATTCGATTCGTGTTTTGCCATCTTTTACCAGAAGTTTTTTCCAGTGGGTAATTCCAACCTTTCCATGAACAGGATCGTAGATTTGATGAGGTCTGTTATCAATGTCGACGCGGAAGGGAAGTTCGATGATACCTTCCTCGCCATCTAGCTTGCCATCGAGAATGGCTATATAACGTTTGTTTACCTCACGCTCCTGAAACTGAATGGAGATGTTACGATGTACCTCTTTGGTTCGAGCGATCACCAGCAGCCCAGAGGTGTCCATATCCAGTCGGTGCACTGATGGTTGTTCGATGCAGCCTGGATACAACGCTTTTACCCGCTCGGTGACACAATCCTGGTTTTTCGGACCACGTCCGGGAACCGAGAGCAGCCCGCTGGATTTTACGACCACGACAAATTCAGACTCTTCATAAATTACCTGCATTGTTTTCATAGAAAATTTACCTGGGTATGCTCGGGATGTATCTCGACTAATCGTGTTGCTCTTATGATTGGTATTGCCATTAGTGTGCATTATTAGCAATGAATGGTGATTCAGGTTTGAACATTTCAGATAATGCTGATAGACTCAAACGTGTTAAACGTGGTCAAAGTATTGTTGGAAATGTTTAAATTATCGCACAAAATTAATGTGACGGTGGTTCATTACAAATGAAGTAAAGTTCTAAAAATCGAAATAGTCACTTGTTAATACCTGCTTATGATGCCAATGAATATGAAATGGAAAGTTGTAACCTCAGTCATGGCACTGATGATAAGCATCTGTATAGTCCTTGTTTCCATTATTCTACAAGAGCAAGATAATAAAATTCAAGAATTTCTTGATAATAAGCATGAAGACACTTCTTTACTGGCAGATACCATTCTCGAAAATGTTTCCCAGGGATATCAAAAGAGAATTAAAGCCTTTGTAAACCCTGCTGTTTCGGCAAGTAGGGAAGAAATGATTAAAGCTTTTGCAGAGCGGGATCGAAAACAACTGTTAAGCCAAAGTAAAAGCTTATTTACCATCCTCCAAAAGGAAAATCCTTATTTTTTTAGTCTTGGCTGGATCCTTCCTGATAATCATGTTTTTCTGCGGGTAAGATACCCGGAAAAGTTTGGTGACGACATCGGTAAGCTTAGGCCAGATGTTGTCGCAGTTAATCAAGACAAAAAACGACGTATTGGATTTAATGCTGGAATAAAAACTCTACAGTATCGTATTGTGCAACCGGTTTTTTATAATGATAAATATATTGGTGCGCTACAGTTTGGGATCAGCCCAGATATGATAATGCACACTTTGCAAAGTAAGTTGAAGACTGTTGCAGGAGTAGCGATTCTGAATGAATATTGTAAGCATCAGGAGAAAGAAGGGGCAAGTCTCAAGTGTTCATCACATACTGTATATTCTGATGATGTAAGTATGTTTCTCCCCGTGCAACATCAATTAAACTGGAAGGATGGAAGGCAGCAGGTTTTGCTTAATGGCATATCAAATGTAATCCTTACTGTGTTTCCTGTCCTCAATTACCAAAACAAACAGCTTGGTGTGTTTTTCGTAACACTGGATATTGACAAAGAGCTTGCAGAACAACGTGAGTTGCTCAATAAAACACTGTTCTTAAGCAGTTCATTTCTCATTATTGCATTCTTTATTTTATATTACAGCTATGGATCACTTATTCAAACAATTGCTGACCTGAATAAGTCTCTTAAGAAGAAAGTGAAAAAGAGAACAGAGGAGCTTGCACAGCAAAAGGAACAAATGCAGGCTATCACTGAAAATGTCCCGGGGGTTGTTTTTCAATTCTACGCTAAGAACACAGGAGTATTTGGTGTCTCCTATATTAGCCCAAAGATGCGTGATGTCTTCGGCTTGGAATGTATAGATGATCCTGCTCTCTATCTGCAAACATTTGTACAAAACATTCATGAAGACGATCGACAGTCGTGGTCGACTTCTATTCAGGAGGCAGTTGAAAAACAAATCCCCTGGGAATGGACCGGGCGGTATGTGCAGACTTACGGGAAATTGGTTATATTTTGAGCGCATATTATACTAAGATTTCAGAAGGATGAAATTGTTTTTGATGGTATTTTTATTGATATCACAGAAAAGAAGAAACTGGAGGCACAGAAGTTAGAATCAAGTTTACAAAAGGAACAGTTGAAAAAACTTGAGAGCTTAAAGACCATGGCGGGAGCAATTGCACATCGTTTTAACAATGCTATGATGGCAGTACAGGGTAACCTGGAACTCATGACAGATACCTTGCCTGCAGATTCTAATGAATATAAGATGGCCACTGATGCTATGAAGGCTGCCAATGGAGCATCTCAGGTTGGTTCCATGATGTTGGATTATGTAGGGCAACGAGCATTTAAACTTCAGGAGATTCCTCTTGAAGCACTCGTTAGAGAATGTACGACCTCATTAAATACCCTTATGTTGCCTTCAGTTTCACTACATTTCACTCCACCTGAGCGGCCACTCAACTGTGCTGTAGATCCGAAGCAAATGAAAGAAGTGATAGAGAATGTACTAATCAATGCTATTGAATCGTTGGACAACAGTATAGGAACCATAAAAATAAAATTTGGAATTGATTATTTCACGAATGATTCTTTTCCTATAAATTTTCAGATTGATGAATGTAAAGATGGAAATTATATTTTCTGCCAAATAGAAGATTCAGGCCATGGAATGAGTCCAGAAAATCTGTTACGAATTTTTGAACCTTTTTATACCACCAGATTTGTCGGTAGAGGACTTGGGCTTGCATTGACTGCAGGTATTATGCAGTCACATCATGGGGCAATAATGGTTGAGAGTATTCCGGGGCAAGGAACAACTGTCAGGGTACTGTTACCTTCTGTTCACCCAACTTTACAAGTGCTACACTCTGATAAATTCCGGGATGAGGTTGTATAGTTATCTGGAAATATTCTTTTTGTTTATGATGAAAATATGGTTCTTGAGGTTGGCAAAATATATTTGAGGTATGGGATTCATATATTGCGCAATATCGAATAAAAAAACAGCATAACGATACACATCATTTTATATGTAAAACTGGGAAACGCATTTCAAAAAAAGGAGAAAAAAGCAATGAAAAAGTTCTATGTTATTAGCTTGGCACTTGTCACTTTCGGTCTAACATCCAACGCCTATGCCCTTGATGTTGCAGTGGGAGCTAAAGTTTCCACGCTTGGTGTTGGTGTTGATATTACCACCTCCCTTACGGAGACACTCAATTTTCGTGCTGGAATACAAAGTTTTAAGTACGGTATCGACGCCGAGTCCGATGGCGTAGAGTATGACGCAGATCTGAATCTGTTTTCGGGGCTTATGGTTGCTGATTGGCACCTGTTTGGTGGAGGATTCAAAATCATAGGCGGTCTTCTGGTTCATGATAATAATGTTTCTGGAACTGGTCAGGCCACATCTGATACTACTGCTACTTTTACCATCAATGATATTGTGTATTCTGCTGCTGATGTTGGTGATCTGGAAGCGGATATTTCATACAATTCAGTTGCCCCATACCTTGGAGTAGGTTGGGGAAATCCTGTCAGCAAAGGTAGTAACTGGACCTTCTTTTGTGATATTGGTGTGGCATTCATGGGTGCTGCAGATGTGAATGTTAAAGCCTCTGGTGCTATTGCCAGCGACGAAACTTTTATGGCTGATCTTGAAGAGGAACGTCGGCAGCTCGAAGATGATTTGAGTTCCTATGAATTTTATCCCGTTGTCACTCTGGGTGTAAGTTATAAATTCTAGGATATTTTGCAAGATACCCTCTGGATTTAAATTTCTTTTGAATCTACCCAAAACAAGAGTACACATTATCTCCCCCCATCTCGTGTTTGTCACGATGGGGGGCAGATCAAGAAAATACTATTGTACTCATGCTGCAATATCAGGCGTGGCTATTTTTTCTCTATTGTAACAATACGGTTTCTTCCAGTTTCTTTGGCTTTGTACAGTGCTTCATCAATGCTTGTTAGAAAGCTGTTTTTGTCGTCAGTGCCTTCTTTGTATTCACCGACGCCTGCACTGATAGTAATCGGTCTGTCCACGCCACTAAATGAGTAGTTTTCCACAAGGCTGCGCAATTTCTCCAGAAGACCCATGATCTTATCCTGTGAAGTAAAAAAGATAAGTGTGAATTCTTCACCGCCCCAACGGGAAAGAAGATCTTCCTTACGAATGTTTTTTTCGATTAACTGTACCAGTTCTTGTAAAACGGTGTCTCCGCAAAGATGACCAAAATCATCATTCACCATTTTAAAGTGGTCAATATCCAGAATTGCTACCGAAAAAGGCTGATTTGAAATATCCAGTATCGCATTTTCAAAAACGGCGTCAAACTTTGTTCTGTTAAAGGCTCCGGTGAGTTTATCTGTCAGGGAGTCGTGTCTAAACTGTTCCTGCAGTCTGTGCATTGGGGTTACGTCATTGAGGTTTATGACATACAGTTCGTTTTGAGCATCGAGTAGGTTGGCATCCACAGACATTATGACATCTGCTCGGTCGTGTCGTCTGACGATGGCCAGGTGCATTTTCTGAGGGGCGTTAGTGATTATCTTCAACCATTCTTTATCAGTTCCTGTGATTGAAGGAGGTAAAAAACCCTCTTTTTCAACAAAAAATTTACAGACACAATTCTGTTCTTTTGTGAATGCAGTCAGATTGGAATAGCCGAAAAAGTCAAAAAACCGTTTGTTGGCGCTGTCAATATGTGTTTTGTCGATAACCAGAAGCATCTGATTTTGCAGGTCAATGATTGCCTGCATATATTCTTTTTGTTGACGAAGTTTTTTTTCACTCTCAATAAGCCTTTGAAAGAGTCGAACCTTGTTGAGGAGCATGTTGTCATCAATGGGTTTTGTCAGATACTCTATTGCACCGATTTTAAATCCCTTTTTCTGGAATTCATCACTGTGGAATACAGCAGTAAGAAAAATAATGGGAATATGGGCTGTTTTTTTATTCACCTTGATGAGTTTTGCTGCCTCAAAGCCATCCATCTCCGGCATTTGGATATCAAGCAGGATCAGATCCACTTCCTGATTTAAGAGAACAGCGAGGCCGTCCATGGCACTTGTTGACTGGACAATGTTGATATCGTCAATCTGTTCCAGGATAGCGCTCAAGGTAAAGAGGTTGTTTTCATTGTCATCTATACAGAGGATTGTGAACATTCGTTTTTTCCTTATATCTTTTGAAATACATTTTTCCGTAACGTCTTGAAGTAGTGTTCCTGCTGCAGACCACTTATGTTTTCATTCTCTCCGATTATTAAATATCCACCAGTT
>DAOWDZ010000177.1 GCA_030638765.1 Desulfocapsa sp. | reverse complement strand
GCCAGCAGTAGTGTGAGTGGAACTACTGCAACGTTTTGTGGTTATAATTATCCATATTGTGATGAAGTTGGCGGAACTTGTGTTTCAGCAGCAGAATGTTCCACTGCCACGTCTACGGTTGACTTTGGCCTTGGAGGTTGTAACTGTTGGGACTCTAGCAATACTAGTGGTTACTAAAAGTACATACAAAGCTGACAACTAAGATAAGCTTTACCAGCTCTTCAGGAGGCAGAGTCATTCATTTGATTCTGCCTTTTTTAGTTGGCACCTTCCACAGTCAAAGCCAGAGTATGCTTTGTCAACAAAAACAGCCAAAAGGAACCATTTTCTATGATGATGAACGCTAACGATGCAAGAAAGGTAGCAGAGCAATGGATAGTCGAAAATGAACCGGAGAAGCCTGACCCTTTTTTGTGTTCATTTTTGAGTTGTACCTCAGATGTGGCAATCTCAAGCCGACATAATCCGGCTTTGCTCAAACCCTGCTGCCTGATTATGCCAATAAGTATCAGATCGAGCACACCATAAAGGACTCGCGCCAATCATGTAATAACACCTTAAACCCCTTTGCATCTATTCCCAGATTGGCTCACTTAATAATTAAGGTCACTTGCTGTAATATCACAACGTTGAAACCACGAATGACAAGAGCAACAAAAGAAGGACGGTATTACAGATTACCCTCAGTGGATGGAATTTTTTTCACCTTGATTTTCCCTAACACATACGATACAAATATAACGTATGTTAGTATCATTATGATGATTAGTTTGGATAGATCATAAAGAAAAGACGATTGATTTGCTGAAAATCTCTTCAAAGATACTCTTTTCTTCATTATTTCACTGGTACCCCCAACAACTTGCACAACATAGATGATTATCCCTGAAATCATACAATTCTTTCGAAGAGAAGCCAAAACAAACGGCTTAAAGATATTCGCCACTTCTTCCCTTTCAGGCATTGCCAATGCCTCGACAATCGTCATCGTCAATGCGGCTGCCCATAACTATGCCCAGATGAACGTCAGGTATATTGTCCTTTTTACTCTAAGCGTCGCCATTTATATAATAACCTTCAAATACGCAATGTCGCAGGCAGCTGCTGAAGTACAAGGCATTATTAGCAATATCAACATAAAATTTGCGGATAAAATTCGGCAAGCCGACCTCAGATCCTTTGAAAAAATTGACACCAATCGTATCTACACCACGCTTTCTGAAAATAACGATATCATCTTTGAAGCCGCGCGACTCATTGTCAACTGTTCCTCTTCTATTGTGATGCTGATTTTTTCTTCAATTTACCTTGCTATCATATCCAAAACAGCCTTCTGGATAGCAGCTGGCCTGATCCTCTGCTCCGCCATCGGTTACCTTCACAATCAAAAAGGCATTGAAAAACAACTTGCATTCGCAGGTGCTATACAGACAGAATTCTTTAACGCCCTAGACCATCTCCTCGGTGGTTTCATGGAAGTAAAGATGAGCAAAAACAGAAGCAGGGATATTTTTGCAAACTACCTTGTAAAGACCTCTGTCAGGCTCAAAGAGATTAAGCTGAAAATAGAAGCTAATTTTCTCAGCAACCAGATATTGGCGCAGACATACTGGTTCATCCTTATCGCCTCTATTGTATTTCTGCTGCCTCAACTCACGAACACTCCTCCAGAACAGGTCTTGAGTATTACCATGATAGTGCTCTTCATCCTGGGCCCCATTGCCACTATTATTGCCTCTATTCCAATAATTGTTAAGGCAAATTTTGCAGTAATAAAATTGAAGGAACTTGAGAAAGCATTGGACGCATCAGAAGATTTTCAAGTCACCACGCCAACATCCCCATTCAAAAGCGAATCGGGACTTCAGCTCATCGAGATAAAAAATCTCCAGTTCACATACGACAAACCTCTTCGTTCCAGTGGTTTCTCCATTGGGCCAATCGACATGAGCATTAAGGCAAATGAGATACTTTTCATTGTTGGCGGAAACGGATCCGGAAAAACCACCCTTTTAAAACAGCTTGCCGGACTTTACTACCCGGATAGTGGTGGAATCTTTTTTAATGGCATGGCTGTGAACGCCAGTAATTATGAGCATTACCGAAACACGATGTCTATTATCTTCACGGAATTCCACCTTTTCGACAGGCTCTACGGACAGGAAATGATCGATAAGGACAAGTTACAATCTCTTCTGCAAACCATGAATATTTACGACAAAACTGCCTATATTGATGGGGCATTTACTAATACAGACCTGTCAACAGGACAGAAAAAAAGGCTTGCCCTGGTCAATGTACTCATGGAAGACAGGGACATCCTGATTTTTGATGAACTGGCAGCTGACCAAGATCCAGAGTTCAGGAAATACTTTTATGAAGTTTTGCTTAAAGAACTCCAATCCCAAGGCAAGACAATAGTCTGCACAAGTCATGATGACCGCTATTTTCACGTTGCTGACCGGCTTATTAAGATGGAATACGGAAAAATACTGGATGAGAATTAGATAATGCCAAAATTCTATAATAACATACGGGATTCATTTAAAAACAACTTTCCCATACTTCTCGTAATGATGCTCATTTGCCTTTTTCTGATTGTCTTTCTCTGGCACCAGATATTTATCACAATACGATCTGGTGAAGGAGGAGTTCTATACCAAAGATTCGCAGGCGGAACTGTCACTGACACAGTCTATTCTGAGGGGTTTCACATCATCGCCCCCTGGGACAGCATGACAATTTACACGGTAAGGTACCAGGTACACCCCCACGAGATGTTCGCCCTCACCAGAAAGGGTTTGAAAATCAACCTGGCTCTTACGATACGGTACAAGCCGGAATATAATCTACTCGGTGTACTCCATAAAACCGTAGGTCCTGATTATCTGCAAAAAGTTGTCCTTCCCCAGGTTGAAGCTGTCTTGCGAACCCTAGTTGGTAACTTTGAGGCCGAAGAGATATATTCGACCAAAAGAGCCATAGTCCAGAAAATTGTTAGTGAATCTCTCAATCAGGTATCCCAGCGTTTCATCAAGATAGACGATGTCATGATCACTGAAGTTGAATTGCCTCCTTATATTCAGAAGGCCATTGAGATGAAACTGGAACAAAAGGAACTTGCAGAGGCCT
>DAOWDZ010000263.1 GCA_030638765.1 Desulfocapsa sp. | reverse complement strand
ATTTCTGAGGTGGCATCCGAGGTCTGTTTTGCAAGGTCTTTGATTTCGTTGGCAACAACTGCAAAACCTTTACCAGCCTCTCCAGCACGAGCAGCTTCAATTGTTGCATTGAGTGCCAGAAGGTTTGTCTGTTCAGAGATTTCCGTAATCGTTTCTGTTACCTTGCCAATTTCCTGTGCGGCAATGCCAAGTTCATTGATTTGTTTAGTCGCATTTTGAGATTGCTCAACAGCAGTCATTGTAATAGCGCTGGTTTTTTCAGTATTTGAAGAAATCTCTGAAATGGTGGAAGACATCTCCTCAGCCGCTGATGCAACCATGTTGACATTTACAGAGGTTTCTTCGGACGCTGCGGCAACGGAGTCCATATTAACACTCATCTCTTCAGCTGCGGCAGCAACGCCATTAGCCTTGTCGGTTGTGTGTCCCGAACTACTTGACATCTGGTTTGCTACGGTTGAAAGTTCAGATGAAGTGGAAGATAATGTCTGAACACCTGTGGAGATATTTATAAACATATTACGGAGTTTATCATTCATCTCATTTAAGGCGTCTGCAAGAATACCTACTTCATCCTTTTGATTAATATCCAGATGTTGTGTGAGGTCGCCGGATGAAATTGTTTTTGCAAAAGCAACTCCCTGCACTAAGGGTTTGGCTATCTTTCCTGCAATGATCAAGGCAAGCACCGCAATGAAAACTATTGCAATCGCTGCTACTACAAAGATACTTTTGATCAGATTTGCTACGGGTTTTTCCACTTCAGATTCATCGATTTCTGCGACTAGTGCCCAGGTCGTTCCCCCTAAATCAAGAGGTGTATATGCAGATAGAACAGGATTTCCATTGTAGTCGATGATAATTTCGGCATCGGTTTGACCACTCAGAGCTTGACTGGTCGCACGGGAGTCAACGCCATTGTCGGTAACAGTTCCAGCAAATGATGCTTTTACTGAATGACCCTGGGGGTCAAGGAATGAATCTGAACGCATCAGTTTATCCGATCCGACCAGGTATGTTTCTCCTGTTTCTCCCATACCATCCCTCTGCTGCATGATATCATTTATTGCCTTCAGGGAAAGTTGTAATGCAAGGACTGCAATTGTTTTCCCCTTATCATCTTTAACTGGAGCACCAATAAAGGCAGCAGGCTCATTGTTGCTGGGAGCGTAAGACGCAAAATCCTGAAAGGCTGCCTGTCCTGTATTCGTAACTCTTTTCCATAATTTAGCAAGACCACTTGTTCGGTAAGGTCCTTGGCTGAGATTTGTGCCGAGGTCAGCTTCTTTTGCGGCAGTATACATTACGTGACCATGCTTGGCACAGATGATAAAGACATCGTAATACCCATATTTAATCATGTAATTTGTTAAGTCGCCGCTCTTTTCCTGCCATATCTTCTTGTATTGTGGTGTGGCCGTGTTGTACGGGCCATCTGCTTTAACATGAGTGTCTTTATGATATTGAAGGAGTGCGTCAAACATGATACGTGTGTCTGCACTTTTAGAGAGAATTTCAACATCGTTCATACGCTCGGTGAAAAATCCTTCAATCTGATTTTTCTTGATACTCCGAATTCCTTGTAACTGATTGAAAGAACTCTGTAAGAGAGCCTCAGATGCTTTTTGACTTGACCACCATCCGACCATTACCAGAGGAATAAGTCCTGTCAAAAGAAAAAATGTTATTAATTTGGGCTTCATTTTGATGTCGTTAATTTTTAGCACTATTCGATCTCCATTTGGAATAATCTTTGGGTTGTTTATAAGTTATGTTCTTAGTGTCTTTTGGATTGTACTACCGAGTTTTTCAAGTGAATAGGGCTTAGCTATAAAACCTTTCACGCCAAGTTGCAAGGGTCTTTCGAGTTCATTATTTTTTGCCAGTCCGCTTACAATCAATGCTTTTTGTCCGGGATGGAAATCAATGATTTTTTCATAGGTTTCACGACCATTTGTTCCCGGACTCATATCCATATCTAATAGGAGCAGATCGGCTGTATTGTTTTGACACCATGAGACAGCTTCTTCTCCTGAGGCTACCGAGTGTGCCGTGTAGCCAAAACCGGAAAGCATTTTTTGGGCGAGTACTCTTTGATCTTCATCATCATCAACTATTAATATGTTTCCTTGCCCACTTACCATATCGAGGTAATTGGTGCTTGCGGTGGATTCCTTATCGACACGTTCTTTGCATACTTGAAGGTATATAGTAAAGACGGTACCATTTTCATCACTGGATACTTTTGTTAAACCGCCATGTTCCTGAATGGTATTCCAGACAATGGAAAGGTCAAGTCCTGAGCCACTGCGTCCCATTGTTTTTGTAGAATAAAATGGTTCGAATATGTGTTCCAGTTGAGATTTAAGAATTCCGGGACCTGATTATCCTCAAGACTTAGTTGTGCTGACCCGGAGCTATTCCGTGGCTATATAATGAACATGACCCAGCTCTTTCCTCAGCGGATAAGCTGAGGTTGAGTGCTGAGCACGTTAATTTTTATTGGATCAAGGGGCTCAATGATGGCAGGATCTGTTACGAGGGAGTTGTTTTTGTGAAAAAGGTGATGAGGGAAATTGACGGTGAGTGTCTTTAACGGGCGCTTAGACCTTTAAAGTCAATCAATTTCCCCAATCATCTGTTTTGTGTCGGTGTCTTTAAACCTTAAATTGGTCGACCATGGATGTTAATTTTTGAGCAAGTTCACTCAATTCTTCAGCACTCATCTTCACCTGACTACTGCTGGCGCTAATCTCTTTTGAGGCTAGCCCTACGTCTGCAATATCTGTTGCTACTTCACCGGTTACAGATGAAACCTGTGCGACATTTTCGTTTACTTCCTGAATTCCGACAGAAGCCTGTGCTACATTGTCAGCGATCTCTCTGGTTGCATTAGCCTGCTCATCAACGGTTACCGAAACAATGGATACCATTTCACTGACTTCAGTGATAATTCCTGTAATTTGAGTGATTTCTGTAACTGAGTTGCTACTTGCATTTTGGATTTTGGTAATACTATCTTTAATTTCTGAGGTGGCATCCGAGGTCTGTTTTGCAAGGTCTTTGATTTCGTTGGCAACAACTGCAAAACCTTTACCAGCCTCTCCAGCACGAGCAGCTTCAATTGTTGCATTGAGTGCCAGAAGGTTTGTCTGTTCAGAGATT
>DAOWDZ010000269.1 GCA_030638765.1 Desulfocapsa sp. | reverse complement strand
GATAAAATCTGAAGCAGAGAATGTCAATGCTTCAGAAAAACCTTAAATTAAAAGATTACTTTTTTTCCACTAAAAAACAAGCATCTCCGCTCTCTTGGGGAGGAAAGAACTGAAGTAGAATATATTAATTTTTTCTCGGATCAAAAGTCTCTCTGAGCGCTTCACCAATAAAAACAAGAAGGACCAGGGTTCCCACGAGAACAAAAAAAGTGGAAAGCGAGAGCCACCATGCATCAATATTTGCCTTTCCCTGAGCAAGTAACTCACCAAGAGAAGGAGTCGATGGCGGGACACCAAGACCAAGAAAATCAAGGCTCGTGAGAGCAAGAATTGAAGCTGACATCCTGAATGGCAGAAAGGTAATAACAGGAGTCATACCATTTGGAAGAAGATGGCGATACATAATGGTTATATCCGTAACTCCAAGTGCTCTTGCAGCTTTTACATACTCCATATTTCTTCCCTTTAAAAATTCAGCTCGAACATAATCTGAAAGCCCCATCCAGGAGAAGAGAGAGAGCAGCACAAGAAGCAAAATAACACTCGGTTTGAAGATTGATGCAAAGATAATTAAAAGATAGAGTTCCGGCATGGCTCCCCATATCTCAATAAATCTTTGGAAAAACAGATCCACCCTACCACCCAAATACCCCTGCACTGCCCCTGTTAATATGCCAACAAGGGTTCCAACTGTCGTAAGGGCCAGTCCAAAAAGGATACTCAAGCGAAATCCATAGAGAAGGCGAGCAAACACATCGCGCCCTCTGTCATCAGTACCTAGGATGTTTTCACGGGTTGGAGGTGAAGGCACTGGCCCGTCAATATTAAAATTAATGGATTGATAGCTATGGTGATTTAATGGGAAGTGAACTTGATTACCGTTGCCTGTGAGTATGTCTAGAATAAAAGGGTCGAGATAGTCTGTTTCCGTTTCAAAATCACCGCCAAATGTTGTTTCCGGATATTCAACAAAAAGTGGGAAATATGTTTCCCCTTCATAAATAACCAGAAGAGGAACATCATTGGATATGGCCTCTGCAAACAGACTTGCGACAAAAAAGAATGAAAAAATAATAAGGCTGTAAAATCCTCTGCGATTACGGCAAAATCGCCGCCACCTTCTTCGTGACAGGCTGATGGATTCAGAAACTTTCAGATTTTCAATCGGCACTGTCAAAACTTATCCTTGGATCAACCACGACATAACTTAAATCTGAAAGTAAGCGGGAAAAGAGACCTATAATTGTGAAAAAATAAAGTGTTCCAAGAACCACCGGGTAATCTCTGTTTAATACTGATTGATAGGCAAGGAGTCCCATTCCATCAAGAGAAAAAATTGTTTCTATAAGCAGGCTTCCTGTGAAAAAAGCAGCAATAAAATAGCCTGGAAACCCAGTAATTATGGGAATAATACCATTCCTAAATACATGCTTATACAAAACCTGCTGCTCACTCAACCCTTTAGCACGTGCTGTCAGCACATACTGTTTACGAATTTCCTCAAGAAATGAATTTTTGGTGAGCATGGTCATTACCGCAAGACTTCCAACGGCACCTGAAGTAATGGGCAGCACCATATGCCAGAGATAATCGAGAATTTTCTTCATCATGGTCATTTCCGACCAGCCGTCCGAAACAATCCCCCGTAGTGGAAAAATATTCCAGAATGAACCTCCACCAAATAAAACAATTAGAGCAATGGCAAGGACAAAACCCGGTATGGCATACCCTATCAATATTACGGCCGAAGTCAAAACATCAAAGCGAGATCCATCCCGAACCGCCTTACTTATACCCAGCGGAATACACACCCCGTAAACAATAACAAAACTCCACAATCCTAGAGACATGGATACAGGCATTCGTGAAATAACAAGATCCACAACAGACTGGTGATAATAGTATGAAGATCCAAAATCAAAGACCAGATAGTTTTTCATCATGTGTATGAAACGTGTCAAAGGCGGCTGGTCAAAGCCATACAATTCTTTAAGCTTTGCCACCCGAGTTTCATCAAGACCGGAATTACCACGATAAAAGGAAGTGCTGCCCACAACCTCCCCTCCCTTACCCAGACCTTCCATGTCGGCCAGCAATTGTTCCACGGGGCCACCTGGAACAAATTGAGTCACAACAAAAGTAAGGAGCATCACCCCAAACAGAGTTGGAATCATCAGCCCTATGCGTTTTAAAATATAAAAAATCAAAACAGACGTTTAATCCTTGTATTTTCTTAGTCTATATGGCTAGGTGCATTGAAATGTTACGGTTTGCAGTAATTTTCTTTCTTACTTTCGTGTATGGTAAAATCATATGATCACAACAGCAGAAGATCTCGAATCTCTAATGGTACGGGCGCATCAAACAGATGCAATAGCAATTGATACAGAATTCGTATGGGAAAGAACCTATTATCCCAAACTCGGTCTCATCCAACTGGCACTTTCCAACGAAGAATGTTTCCTTATCGATCCCTGTGCCTTAAGCGATCTCTCTCCACTTGGAAAATTACTCGCTGACACAGCAGTTGTCAAAATATTTCATGACGCACCCCAGGATCTTTCAATTCTGCGTGCAGCAACTGGATATGATCCCAAAAACATATT
>DAOWDZ010000252.1 GCA_030638765.1 Desulfocapsa sp. | reverse complement strand
CCTTTTCACAGCGCTCTTCTGTTCCAGATTGGTTTTTGATACTCTCTACTCCTTTCGTGCTCTGAAGAAACTTAATTTCATGCAGTTTGTGAAAAAACCAAATTTGGATTTCATGAGCATCCGAAATATCACATTTGGTATTTCAGCAGTTCTTGTATCCATTGGTCTCATTGCCTTTATCCAGATAGCGAGGGGTAATGCCAATATGGGTGTTGATTTCTCTGGTGGTTCTTTGCTGCAATACAAAGCAACAGCAGATTTCACCATGGATGAAGTTCGAACTGTCTTTGGGAAAAATGACCTTAAAAATGCCAACCTCCAAGAAGTAGAAGGTGAGCATCGCCTGATCGTTAAGATCAAGAAATCTGAAGAAGTTGTTGGTGACCTCAGCGAACAGATCACCGCACTCCTTGAAAAGGATATGCCAGAAAAAGGATTCGTCCTTGAAAGTCAGTCAGAAATCGGCTCTTCCGTCAGCGCTGTCCTACGAAACAAAGCTATTCAGGCCATCTTTATTTCACTCGTTGGTGTTATTATTTACCTTGCCATGCGCTTTGACATCAGGTTCGGTCTGGCAGCTGCTGTTGCCACCTTCCATGATGTTATCGTGGTACTTGGTATCTGCTGGCTCCTTAACGTTGAAATCACACTGCTGATCGTGACTGCATTGCTCACCCTCGCTGGATATTCACTCAATGACTCTGTTGTTGTTTTTGACCGTATTCGTGAAAACATGCACAAGTCGGAAGGACACTCATTGCTGCAGCAGATCAACAAAAGTATTAATGAGGTTATGAGCCGTACATTTGTCACATCACTGACCACCGCCATGGTACTCCTTGCGCTCTTCTTCTTTGGCGGATCTGTGATCCATGATTTCTCCCTGGCTCTGCTCCTTGGAGTTATGGTTGGTACCTACTCATCAATCTTTATTGCCAGCCCGGTACTCAGCCTGTGGCCTGCCAAAAAGAATTAAACGAATGGACCAGTTACAGCTTCCTGACCATGTCAAACGCCTCCAGGATGATGAGACTTTCACCTTTTCCTGTCATCCGGGCGTGGATTGTTTTACTGACTGTTGCAGACAACTCGAGCTTGCACTCACGCCATACGACATCCTGCGCCTGAAACAGGAAACAAAACTCGATTCCAACACTTTCCTTGAACGTTACGTCATTCAGGAACAGGAAGCAGAAGATGTTTTCCCTCGTTTTTACCTCACCATGGTGGACGATGGACAGGCATCCTGTGTCTTTGTTTCAGAAACAGGATGTACTGTTTATCCAGGACGCCCTGGAGCCTGCAGAACCTACCCCATGGGAAGGGCTGCAATGCAAAAAAACAACACCATTGAGGAATTCTTTGTGCTTCTAAAAGAGCCTCATTGCCATGGGTTTCTGCAAAAAGAAGAACAGACAACAAAACGTTATAGTGATGGACAGGGATTGGAAGAGTACAACCACTTTAATGACAAAGTGGCATTTCTGTTACAGCATGAACATATCCGTCAGGGTATGACACTGACGAAAGAACAAACTAAACTTTTCACCCTTGCTCTCTACAACCTGGATTCCTTTAGAAAAAAACTGGATGAAGGAAAACTTCCACATCAGAATAGTTATTTGGCACATAAAGACAAATACAAGGATGACAAACAGCTTCTTCTCTTTGGAATGAACTGGTTACATGGAGTACTTTTTCAAAAATGAAACTCAAACTCGTTATATTTGATTGCGACGGAGTGATGTTTGACTCCAAATTTGCCAACCAGACCTACTACAATCATCTGCTCCAGCATTTTGGCCATAAGACCATGGATGATGAAGAATTAGAGTTTGTCCACATCCACAATGTTCACGAATCAACACGACACATTTTCCGCCACTACCCCGATCAAAACATCTCGGACATTGACAAATTCAGACAGGAAACTGGCTATGCTCCGTTTTTAAAATATATGAAAATGGAAGAGGACCTGATCCAATTTCTTGATACCTGTTCCCCACATTACAAACTTGCTGTCTCCACCAATAGAACGAACACGATGGAACCAATTTTGGAAATTTTCAAGCTCAAGGATTACTTTGTAAAAGTAATGACAGCTGAAAATGCAAAACGCCCTAAACCAGCGCCGGATGCACTTCTGGAAATTTTAGAATACTGTGACTATCAGGCAGATGAGGCTATTTATATCGGTGATTCCATCATTGACCGTGAACATTCAGAAGGATGCGGAATGCGACTTATTGGTTTTAAAAACAAAAACCTTCCAGCCGAGTATCACGTCAACAGTTTTATGGAAATATTACAACTGCCACCGTTCAAAGAGCTATCTGAATAATTCTCAAATCTTATTATCATATGTGGCATGCTGATAGTAGTAGCCACACCCGCGTCATCAATTTTATATCCCACTTGCCCCTGGCATTGACAACATCATAGTATCAAAACAATCTTCCCCCTGAAGTTAGCAATTTATCAGCCTTTGTAAGTTCACCAAGGATTGTGCTATAGTAAGGAAACGAGGATTTTCAAAATCAAATTATTTACACCAATGCGAGGATAAACAATGCCTCGTCTACATTATTTTTCAGGAAAACTTCGCAAGTACTACTTATATTAACTGTTTTATTAACATTCCATAATCCAGCAGAACATCCTGCTTTTACTTTTTAACTGCACTTATCCTGCCATGAAGAAAACCAGCGATCAACTTGACACTGTATTTCAAGAAGTTTTTGAATATTTCAGACATACCCCTAACATATCAATAACTTCCGAAGACTCAACTCCCTCCAGCCAATATATCATTACTTATGGGATAACTGGTGTGTGTAAGGATCACGATTCAGAGGTATACAGCTGTGACAATCACCGCATCTCTATTTCCCTGCCTTTCGGTTTTCCGCATTTCCCCCCTAACTGCATCCCTGAAAGTCCAACATTCCATCCGGATTTTGACGCATCTGCCATCAGCATAGATGAAATCTGGGAATCCGACAATTCACTTATTACACTGATCCTCCATATAGGAAAAATGATAGCTGGGGAAATCTATTCAGAAAACAATGCCTTTAATGAAGAGGCCTCAGAATGGTACAAAAACAATAACGATAGACTACCCTTTGATACCACTGACGCAGGTCAACCTGAAAACGACATACAACCACCCGCAGAACCAGACGATAATTTACCCGGCATTGATACTTTGGATGACGATGACTTTGGTCTTTCCTTTTCTCTTGAAAATGAATCGGCGTTTGAGGAAGTGATTGATACTGACAACCTCCACCTAAAAATCAAACAAAAACAATTCCAGTCTCTTTTCCAGGAACTCGAATCCTTACCTGAAGATTTTGAGGGTCGCAAAGAGATTCAGGAGCAGACCGAAAAGGCCATGAGCCAGGCAAAGGCTTTATATAAGGAAGCAGACGAAATAGAGCATCAGGGCAATCCAAAAGAAGCACTGGAGAAATACCTTGCAGTTGAAAATCTTGTGGCAGATTATCCAATGCTTCAGGAAGCAAAGGAGAGAGTTCAACAGGCCTACGACCTACTGGGTGACTGGTCAGCAACTAGCAAAGAAGATGATACGAATTCTTCGGATAGCGTCAGTGACATCGAAGAATCCAAACCTCAAGATGATGGCCCACGAACTACAGCAACAAAAACATTCTTTGAAGACAAAAAAGCAGTGAGTAAAAAATGGGGTTTGTTTGCCCTTGGTGGTGCCACACTCGCTCTTGGAGTTGCCCTGGCTGTCACCTATTTTTCTCAGGGATCAAATCTTCAACGAGCGAATGAACTGTACAGTGAATGCCGTAAACATCTTAATACAAATAAATTTCGTGAAGCTGAAACTAAATGCACTCAAGCATTAAAATTGAGTACGGACATTAAAATAATCAAACAGAGTGAAAAGGAAAATCTCACCAAAAAGATACAAGCCATTCTTTCTTCCCCGAAACTTCGCCAGGGACTTGCTGGAAAAACACTGGTTGCTGGTAAATATGTATCTCAATCCACCAAGAAACAATTACTGGATTTCAAAAAAACAAAGAAAGAGGCTGACACCTTCTTCGAGAAAATGCACTGGGACGCGGCAGCAGACAGTTACCTGAAGACTCTCAATATTGCGAAAACTTCAAATAGTATTGCCCCCACCGTCCTTGTACAGATTCGTCAGAAAAGTTTACATGCCCAATTTAACAGTCTTGTCCAAACTGGAGAAGAAACCCTGAGCGCTTCTCACTGGAAGAGTGCCAACCAACAATTCAATAAAGCCCTGAAGCTCACTGAAGGAAATGTGAACATATCCGCTGAGGACATAACACGCCTGAAATCCCTTTTAAAACTCACAAAGTTTAATGCCATCCAAACTCAAGGTCATGAATTCTTCAATGCCAGTGAGTGGGATAGTGCACTCATCAACTACAAGCAGGCACTTGACCTCACAAGTAGTATTGATCAAATTAGTTCTTATGAGATTAACAGCCTGAATGAGAATATTGCCAAAACAGAAATTTACATGGCTATCGAAAAAGGGAAAAATGCCTTCGATGCATCACAGTGGAATAACGTGATAAGGCAATATGAAAAAGCTCTCATCCTCCTTAATGAAAACTCTCATGTTCTCAGCAAAATAGACACAGAGAAAAGCCGTACCAAACTCTCCAGAATCATACTTCATACAGAAATAATACAAGACAAACAGGACGTGGTCAAATATCTTAAATCTGAAGATTACTCGGCAGTAATTCAAAAATTAGTCAAAATAGAACAATCTATTATCAATAGCAATTTTGCCGGCCAGGAAGAGTTCAAAATCATTCTTGAAGAAACAAGAACCCAAGTTGATAATGCTAAGGCACAGTTACTGCTCACTAAACAGAGTACTTATCTCTCTGATAACTACAAAGTATTATTTTTGAAACATTACCCTTCCGCAATAGGTCCTGCCCTCAGCGCTCCCGCTGTTGAATTTCTTAGAAATATTGACAGCAAATTATTGTTCAGGATGCAATGTACAGAAACTTCTGGTGGAAGATCATTACGTCTGCAAATGGATTATCTTTATTCTCCTGATTCCAAAAAATGGAACTTTTACAGTGAAGAATAAAGAAAGAAAGTTTGCCCTATTTTTTGAAGAACAAGAGAAGGCGTTTGACTTTGCTGTTCAGTGATGATGGTGATGGCCATCTGTTTTTGGGCCACCTGCGGCATCAAGCGCTTTTTGTAAGTGTGCAGTGACCACTTCCATCGCTGCAAGTGCTTGTTTAAGGTTTAATGTGACCGTATCGTGATCTGTCTGTTCCGCCCATTTTTTACACTCTTCCGCATGTCCTTCGTTATGCTCAATCCAATGGGGAAGTAATACCTGTAATTTTTCTAATTGATTCATTGTCATCTTTTTACTCTTTTTCAGTTATTTCCAGAAACACTTTTCCACCTAGAAAATCAATGGATTGCACCTG
>DAOWDZ010000221.1 GCA_030638765.1 Desulfocapsa sp. | reverse complement strand
GTACCTGCCAGCTTCATGTTGCCGCACAAGATGTTCCTTCAGATCTTTTCTCAATAAAACTTTAAGGAAGCTTAATCCGTTTATCCTTCTCCATTTGTAGGTTTTGCTTAAAAAGGAGAATGGTGTTTCCAATGACCTGTACCAGGCTGCTTTCGCTTTGGGGTAGGAGTAGGTTAACAGCTTCCTGTTTGGAAGACGGGCTACTTTTGCCAAGCTTGATTTTGATCAGTTCGTGACGACTGAGTTCGAGTACAGTGGCTTTGATTATTTTTTCACCCAGTCCTTCCTTTCCAACTGTTACAACGGGACTGAGGGAGTGACCTAATCCTTTAAGGAATTTTTTTTGTTTGGTGTTAAGTTCTGGACCTGCTTTTTTATCAGTATCTTTTGTTTCTTCAGTCATGTTCTTATTCTCTGTTTTAACTAATTAAATTCTTAATGATTTCATAGCCGCCGATGTAGGTTCCAATTGAGGAACCCAAGCCCGTAAAAAGAAAGACCAGAAATACTCTGAGTAGTTTGTTTTTCCACCAGCCTTTCACTGTTCCCATGTCATCACCAACGGTCTCAAATTCTATAACCACGGGAGGCGTGCGCATAACCTGGATAAAGGCGGCTACATAGCCAGCACCAATTACAGGTGTAAGACTTGTCACCGGTGCAGCAGCAAAAGCACCGATTACAGTGAGTGGGTTGGCAAAGGCGAGTATCCCACCAATGGCAGATGGTATGCCGTTGGCAAGTATCCAATAGAGCAGATTAGCACCTGCATCTGCCATTCCTTTTTGCATTCCAATGGTTACAATCGATCCGATGATCAATGTGGGGATTGACCAGCCAAGTATCTTCCACATTTTTGAAATGGGTGGAATGGTGGATATATCTGCAATGTCACCACTTCTGTCATCGTTGAATATTTGTTTAATTCCCTGGATATGACCTGCTCCAACAACAGCCACCAGTCGGTCTCCCTCAGTCGCTTTGATTTTTTCAGAAAGATAGATGTCGCGTTCATCGATAAGAACTTTTTTAACATCTGGCAGAACTGTTCCCATTTCAGTCATCAATTCGGAAAGAACATCTTTCTGCTTCATTTCAGCGAGCTTTTCTTCACTTATTTCAGTTGAATCAAAAAGAGATGCAAAAAGAGTTGTAAGTAAGTAGCCTTTTTTAAAGAATGAGGTGGATTTCCATGCACGACGGAGAGTGGTTCGTACATCACGATCACACAATGAAATAGGGATGTCATGTTCTTCAGCCGTTTTTGCAGCTTTCAATAATTCAGCACCCGGAGTTACGCCAAGTTGTCCCCCTAGCTTTTTCTGGTAAGAGGCCATGAGTAGATTAATCATCAAGGTGGATAGCTGCTTATCTTTGATGATCTGTTTGAGGTCAAGCGATTGCCATTTCTTTTTCTGGGTGAGCGCTGCAAAACGCTTTTCATCAAGTTCTATACAGACACAGTCTGGATTTTCCTGTGATATAACTTCCTCTACCAGTTCAACTGATTCCTGAGAGATGTGTGCCGTTCCAATGAGAAGAACGGTCTTCTCTTCATAGGTTACGACATGGACATCTGATGCATATTCATATTCTGGAAATGATCTGTTTGACATTGTTATATATTGCTAATATGTGAATTTTGTATTTTTAGCTCTACCCGGGATCACTCTTTTAACATGAAGTGAAATGTTTTGAAAAGAGAGAAGGTGGAGAGGCGAGAATAAGCTGATAGGCTTATGTAAGTGTGTGATGGATTAAGTAATACTTAGCCATTTCTAACCTTCAGTTTAATGCCTGGGTGGATTCGATTTGATTTTAGCTTATTCCAGGATTTTAGCTGTTTGGTGGAAAGATTGAATCTTCTGGCTATTGTCCAGAGTGAATCGCCCTGACGAACTTTGTACCAGCTGAGTTTGTTTTGCTGGGGCTGTGTTGCTCTATTTTTAACGGTATGTTTTTTCTGGTCAGCAAGAATAATTATCGAAGAATTCCTACTAGAAACGACTTTTTTGGCAATGAGTGTATTCTTTTTCTTGTTATTAACAGTAGTAATGGTTTCGGCAGCACCTTCGATATACAGGGCTAACTGCTGTCCTTCTCTGATTTTATGAACACTCTTCAGTCCATTCCAACTGACAATCAAGTCGGCTGGTACATTATAGGAAGATGCAATTCTGGAAATAGTTTCGCCTCGTTTAATGGTATGGAGGATGAGGTCGTTTGAGGCAATGTTGCCATTGCTGCCCGATTTAAGAAGTCGATAGCGAGTGGTGCTGTATGGGATTCTAAGATGGTTTCCGGCGATCAAGGCATTACTTCTCAGGTTGTTGATTTTAAGAAGGGTGGTTTTGTTGATTTTGTATCGGCGACAAATTTTTGAGAGGTTATCCCCTTTACGAATAACGTGTGTTTTGAAGCCTGTACTCACCACACTGCTCAGGCGAGGAAGGTTGGCCTGTGCCAGTTCAGCTGTTCCAAATGGAATTTGAACGTTATAATAGCTTTTATTCAGAGGAGTTTTTCCAGTCTTCAACTCCTGATTTAACTGTTTAATCGTCTTACTGCTGGTATTGGATATCAGGGCGACGGCATCAAGACTTAGCCCCGGGCCGACACGCAAAGTTTCATAATCGACTGGTGTTTCATAGACGAGGTTAGTAAAACCGTACTGCTCTGGATTTTTGGCAATGATAATGGCAGCTATCAGTTTAGGGACATAGCGTTTGGTTTCAAGCTTCAGGTATCGATGCTGTGCGAGACTCCAGAAGTTATCAGTTTTATAACGTTTTAGTCCTCGCTTGATCTTTCCACCGCCAGCGTTGTATCCTGCCACTGCCAGGTGCCAGTCACCAAATTGAGCATAAAGATCTGAAAGAAAGGCAATTGCAGCTTTGGTGGATTTTTCGGCATGGCGCCGTTCATCTACATACCTGTCTATTCGCAGGTTGTATTGTTTACCAGTACCTTTCATGAATTGCCAGAGGCCAACGGCCTTTGCACGGGAGTAGGCTCGCTGGCTAAAACCACTTTCAATCATGGAAAGGTAGGCGAGGTCTTCAGGGAGTCCGGCTTCACGGAGTTCTTTTTTGAACATTGGGAGGTATTTCCCAGAACGTACCAACCAGCGTCTGAATGTTTTCTTTTGACGATTTTGAAAAATATCTATGTAGGCCTCAACCTGTTTATTGATAACTACGGGGAAGTCGTATGTGGGTTCTTGAGGTTGCAGGTTAAAATATGTTTGATTTTTCCCGGGTTGCCATGTTCCTGTTCGTCGTAATATCTCAAGTTCTTCTGTGAGACATTGATCAGGTTCAGATTCGACAAGAAGGAGTTCAGGGTCTGTTGAAAAAGCACTTATTGGCGAGGCGATTTCACCACTTGGAAGAGGGTACAAAGTTGTTGTTTTCTGGGGTGCACAGGAGGCGAGCAGCAGTGTTGTCACTGTGAGCCAGATAATCTTGTATGGGTATGATGATAAGTTGGGCATATATTTTATAAAATAAATAGAAAATCAAAATTTAATAGGTAGGCTGTAGACTTTAAGAAATCGCTTAGCTTACCAAAAGCATACTTGAGATATACGTCTGAAAACAGTACAATCTCATAAATTTTTTTATTTAAACTCGAAGCAGGAAGAAAATGCAACTAAATTAGTGTTGTTATGTTCTAATAAACATTCATTTACACCGTGTTAGCACTGGTAATTCTTCCTGGAACGTGCGTCTGACTGTGTCTTTTATCCTATGTTAAAAAAACTATTCTACTTTTTTTTCACAATTCTGTTGCTGATGCTTTTGGCAGGTGGCGGTACATTATATTATTTTGTTGAATTGCACCCTGGAAAGGAAATTTCCCTGGAAAATATTCAGGCTATTTTGGGTAAAGAAAGTCCTGTTTTGTACAGTGATGGGACTACTCCACTCGGAGTGTTTTTTGATGATGCTCACCGGCAGTATGTAACATGGAATCAGATTCCTCAAACATTTGTTGATGCCCTGGTTGCCTCTGAGGATAATCGTTTTTTTGAGCACCATGGTTTTGATATTGTATCGATCACACGTGCAGCGATTAAAAATTATCAGGCAGGAAGGGTTGTTCAGGGAGGAAGTACTTTAACTCAGCAGACTGCCAAAAATCTTTTCAAGCGTTCAGGGAGATCCTACGAAGCAAAGCTCAAGGAGCTTTTGCATGCCCTTCGCCTTGAGCACCATTACTCCAAGGAACAGATTTTCGAATTTTACAGCAACCAGTTTTATGTCCGTGGTAATGGTCATGGCCTTGGGGTTGCTGCGAGGTATTATTTTGATAAAAATGTTGAGGATCTGACTCTCCTTGAAAGTGTTTTTATTGCTGGAAGTGTTAAACGACCTAATTATTACAACCCCTTTAATCGAAAGTCTGAAGAGGCAAAAGCTGGAGTTCGCAAAAGAGTCAAGATACGAATGGCTTATGTTCTGAAGCAGATGAAACTGTTCGGAGTACTTGGTAACAAAGAATACCAGGATGCAATTACCACAGATATTGTATTTACTGAGGGACAGGTTGGATATGCTCTCGATTATGTCATGGAAATGGTGAAGAATGCTGTTGCCACTGAAGAGGTACAGAATGCTCTTGAAGACAATGGTATTTCCAATCTCGCGACAGCCGGCCTGCGTGTTATAACAAGTGTGGATAAAGGTGTACAGGAAGGTACCCTTTATGCGCTGCGCCATGAATTATCACGCCTTGACGTGAGACTTCGCGGCTATGAACGTGAAGAGGTTCAACAAGAAATCACTAATACAAAGTATCGTGGTGACCGAGAGGTTAAGGAAGGAGCCTTTCTGTTTGGACGTATTGTTGAAATCCAGCTGAATGATGAGAAATCTGAAAAATTTAAAGCTATTGTCGATTTCGGCGGTGATCTTGGTTTGGGAGTTATTCAAAGAAATGGCCTGAAACAGACACTCACGGCCTTGGTGAAATGGAAAAAGAACAGATGGAGCGAGTCTACGAAAAAAGATTTGCCACTTCTTACAAAACAACTCCAAAGTGGTGATCGGGTTTGGGTGAGTGTTAAAGGTATTAATGAAGAAGGAACTGTTACCCTTGATCTTGAACGCTTTCCTCTGCTGCAGGGTGGAGTTCTTGTTCTTCAAAATGGTATGATTAAGGCAATGGCAGGAGGTGTTGAGAACAGGTTTTTTAACAGAGCTATTTCTGCTAAAAGAACAATGGGGTCAGCCTTTAAGCCATATGTTTTTGCGGCTGCCTTACAGCTTGGTTGGAATTCTGCCGATCTTTTGAATAACAGTCGTGATGTCTTCGTTTTTCAGGGACAACCCTATTTTCCAAGACCTGATCATCATATTACAAGTGAACGGGTTTCAATGAGTTGGGCTGGGGTACGATCTGAAAATCTTGCATCGGTGTGGCTGCTTTACCATCTTTGTGATCGACTTTCTGCTGATGAGTTTAGGGAAGTGGCGGAGCGTGTAGGGCTTGCACCACGTTTTCGTAAAGGAAAAGAGGAACCGTATACCCTGTATCGAACACGAATAAGAGATAAACATGGAATATCATTAAATAGAGCTGCACTCAAAAAAGCGGCTTACTCCGAAGCAGTAAGGCATCTTGAAACTGATTTTATCTTTGAAAATCTTGTGAATGAATATGAGATTTTACGAAGTTTGCATTATGGCTTGAACTTTGATGAATACAAAGCAGACATTGACGTAAAACTTTTTGATGAAAAGACTACGGCAAGTCGTAAAAAAGAATTGCGTCTTCGAAGAAGTATTCTGAATACAAACTATGTTTCTCTTGATTTACGTCAGCATCAGCTTCAGGAATTCAGGAAATATATGACGTTAAGTGAGACGATGGATTTTTTCAGCCCGTCTGCCATTGTTCAGCCTGCAGTTCTTTGCTTTGACCGGGTGTTACAGAAATATGTCTTTGTAGAAAGAGAATTCGTTACTACGGATCAGGCAGTTGTCGATACTGAGCGCTTAAAAGATTATTTTAGCAATAATGATTTTAAAACTCAGGAAAAATTCTGGGATGCTGTACTGCTTGATGGCACGATTACTTCCAGGGCACTTGCCCTTGTTCAAAAACAGGTCACACTGGAGTATCAAAGACTTTCTGCTCTGTCTCCGTATAGTCTTGAGGTGCTCTCCGGTGTACATGATTTCCGTGTTTTGGTTGGGCTCAAATATTTAATTGAGTATGGCAAGGAAATGGGGATAAGTAGTCAGCTGGATCCTGTACTTTCCTATCCGCTTGGTTCCAATGTTGTAACATTGCTTGAGATGGTACGGATGTATGAATCATTAGTTACCGGGGATGTCTTTCTGGCAGAAGCAGAATCAGGGATAAATAGAGATTTATTAACTGTTATTGACCGTATTGAAACAGCTGAGGGTGAAGTTGTATATCGTTCTAATATGAAGAAAAAGGAACTGTTGAAACCAGAGCAGCGGTTGGCTTTGGGGAGTATTCTTGAAAATACTGTCAAGTTTGGAACGGGAAGGTATGCGCATAAAAATGCACAATTACCATCCGAGAAAAATGATGTTCTGAATGAAAAGAAATCAATGGATTTGTCAATACCTCTTTTGGGAAAAACGGGAACAGCAAATAATTATACCAACGCTTCGTTTTTTGGATACCTGCCTGGGGTTGCAATGGGTGGAACGGGGATGGTTCTTGACGGTGGTTATGCAGTCGGAGTGTATGTAGGTTTTGATAATAATAAATCAATGCGCCGCAAAAGTACTCGTATTACAGGGTCAGGTGGTGCTCTTCCCACATGGACAAATGTGGTGAATTCTATAATGCGTGAAAAATCCTATGGTGAAGAGCTGGATCCGGTGGATCTTTCATTTTACGGGTTAAATCTTCTGCACAGCGAACTTGAACAGGTAAATTTCGCTGTTGACATAGATAACGGTGGTCAGCTACAGAAGCCAATGCTTCAAATTGATGAGAAAAACAGAACGGACCCATCCATTATGACTTTTGGGGAAATATATGAAAGCGATAAGTTTGAGCCGAAAAGATATTATGCTCCGTTTTGGGGATCTGCTAAAGCATTTAGTGAGACAGATTTGTAGATATCGAATTGATACTGTGTTGAATTCTTAATACCTACGTGCTACAACATAAGTAAATGCCTGATGACTCCACTTGAGTAATTAGGTAATCAGTTTTTTTGTTTTTTTCCTTAACTCTAAGATAGATATATGAATATTCGATATAGCTCTGTAACTGCGGCATTATGTTGTACTCTTCTCTTATCCGGTTGTCTTTATAATAAGAAAAAGGTTGCTACAGCTGGAAATACAAATGTGAAAACAACGGGATTACAGACAATAGAAGCTAGCTCATCTCAAGTACCAAAACGATATATCTCCGCCGATACAGGTAATGGACAATATGTGAGGAATGAAGCAGGAGCCCAAGTTCCCGTAGGCTTTCAGAATGAAAGTGCAGCTTTACCAGAGATGCAATATGTGAAAGATCGTATTTTTGAGTATGGAAGAAAACTTGATCGCTGGAAGGAGTTAGACGATCAAGCAATAGTCTTAGATCTTGACGAGGAAGCTTCTGAGGAAATGGTACGTTGTTTCAGAGATTTGCGAAGGGTTTTAAATGGCTATAATCATATCCATGAATCTCTATTACAAATGGACTCCTTCGATTCAGGAAATCAAATTACCAGTGCTGAAGTTATGAAGCTGGAAAGAAGGGATATTCTATTTCTTGAATCCAGTTGTGGAAGACTCTTAAAAAGTGGCGACGATGAAGGCGAGGGATGGGAAAAACGTGGGGAAGAAGCGGATCTGCCACAAATCGAAACCCTTATTGAACGCTATGCTGGAAGTAGTGAATTTGAAGAAATTGTTCAGGTTTGGCAACAGATTCCACCTCATCAGCTTGACAGGGTACATATTAATACTCGAATTTCATACGGCAACGCTTTGATGTCACTTCATCAGGAAGATGAGGCTGCAAAAATATATCAGGAAGTAATTGATTTGATGACGGCATCCGATGATCAGCGTACGGATATTCTATCGTTACGAAAAATTCTTGCAGATTTATATACGGCATCAGGAAATTACGATAAGGCAGAGGAGCAGTATCGTGAAATATCAAATGATTACAGTGACCTGGCCAGAATAGAAGATTGGGCAACGTTACAACTTTCTATTTTAGAAAGAAGTGAGGCGAATAGTCCTGAGTTACAGGGATATTCCTCTCTTCTCCGGAACTATCTTGGCTACAGTGCTCAGCGTGATGGGTATAAGCTTGTCTGGCAGGCAGACGAGTTCCTTGCCGAATACCCCTATTCAGCAGTGGCATCAAATGTTGATATTATAAAGAATTCCACACTGAATAGAGCAGATCAGTGGATAGCATTATTTATTGCAGAGGTCGATGTAATGGCCGAAGAAGAGCGGTTTCAGGATGCGTTGCTAAAGCTTGAGACATTACCGGAAGATATATTAAGTGGTGAAAAATTAATAGAAATTCGTAAGAAAAGTGATGACTTGACTCTGGCTGATGCTGTGAGCCGTGAAAAAAAGAAGATCGAGAAAATTCAGGAACAACAACGTCAATGGAATGATGCACTGTTGCTTGTTGATAAAGATGATTTTGACGGCGCAATTGAAAGATTAACTGTTCTGCTTGATACGGAATATGCAGTAAAAGCAGAAGCCAAGATTTCGGAAGTTTCACTTTTGGCTGCAAGAGCAGAGCGAAGAAAGGCAGCAGATCTCTTTATTCGTTTTACCAAGACTACTGATATCGAGTCGAAAAAGAAACTGCTGGTAGAATCACGAAGGTGTCTCGTAGATATACTGATAAAATATCCGGATGTGGGGATTACAGAAAAAGTAATGGGGAATATTAGACGCGTTGAAAAAGAGATGAACGCTATTGACCCGAACCTTATTTCTCAGTCGGAACTTGTAGGGGAAGAAGGGCATCAGGCAGTGCAGGATGTATTTCCATTAGATAATGAAACTATTCTTACAGAGCCTGGGATTCTCAAGGAAGAAGATATTGAGTAGTTGTATTGTATAAAAGTTGTCAAGCAACCCTATAAGAATAGTTTTTGTCCAGACAGCTCATTTATAAGGGGGGGGGTAATTTACTAATATGACAATTTGTTTAGGAAGATATCCAATCGAACAAGACAAAAAAAAAGCCCCAATCAGAGTAATCTGATTGGGGCATTTTTTATATAAAGAAATCGGCGGTGACCTACTCTCCCACATAGTTACCCATGCAGTACCATCGGCGCAAAAGAGCTTAACTTCCGTGTTCGGAATGGGAACGGGTGGATCCTCTTTGCTGTTGCCACCGATAAAAATCGGATTCAGTAAGGGCAGGGGATAGACTTATATCATCCTGCACAAACCGATATAAAAAATCGATAATCGAATAGTAGAGTATTCAGTAGCGTCTTAATCAAACAAAATGAATAAGCCGCACGGCTTATTAGT
>DAOWDZ010000066.1 GCA_030638765.1 Desulfocapsa sp. | reverse complement strand
ATGGTTTTGAATTCAATGGCGGCGGATACACAGAAAACGACGCTTCTCAATTCAGCGACTTCTTTGAATCTCTTTTTGGCACGCAGGGTGGAGATAGAGCGCCACAACAGGGGCCATTTAGAGGCCAGCATGCTCACTACTCGGGCAATGGACAGGATCTTCACGCTAAGATTGTGATAAGTCTTGAGGACAGCTACCATGGCAGCAAACAATCCTTAACATTGCAACGCCCGTCAGTTGATGATTCCGGGCACGTTATCACTCGTCCACACACCTTGCAGGTTTCCATACCCAAAGGAATCACCGAAGGCCAGCAGATTAGATTATCTGGCCAGGGTGCTAAAGGGATGGGCGGTGGAAATAACGGTGATTTGTTTCTAGAAGTTGCCTTTGGTGCGCATTCCCATTTTATTCCTGACAAGCGTGATATTATGCTCACTCTTCCAATTGCACCATGGGAAGCAGCACTTGGAGCTTCCGTCCCAGTTCCAACACTTGGGGGAACTGTTGAATTAAAAATACCAGCAAACTCTCAAACTGGAAAAAAATTACGACTAAAAGGCAGGGGGCTCTGCTCTGCAAAATTGAGTGGTGATCAATATGTAACCCTTGCCATTATGGTTCCCAAACCGGTCACCGATAAAGACACTAAAATCTACACCAACATGAAGGAATCCATGTCTTTTAACCCACGAAAAAACCTTGGAGTATAACCATGACACCAGAACTCCAGTGTACTGTCATTGACGATAACTGTGAATACAGCCTTCGGGAACTTTGCACACTTTGTAAGGTTCATGCACAGTTTATCCAGGATTTAATCGACGAGGGTATCCTTTCACCACAGGGACAAAACCCCAGAGAATGGCGCTTTGCCGCAATTGAAATCAAACGAATTCAGATATCCATACGCCTTCAGCAGGATTTGCGAATAAATCTTCCCGGCACTGCACTTGCCCTTGACCTTCTCGATGAAATAGAGCAACTCAAGCGAAACAAATCACACATTGAGCAATTCCATGCCCTTGATAAATAGAACTCAAAATTATTTTACCTCAAAAATTGACAAACAACTGGGCATGACTACCTTTTTTGATAATTACTACAATCATAATGTATAAAAGGAGACTATCATGAAAAACGCTTTGCTTATCCCCATTATCATAAGCCTCACTTTACTCCTTACCTCATGCGCTAATGGCCCGAATAAAGCCGGAATTGGAGCATACGGAGGTGCCGCCGGTGGCGCAATAATCGGTCAGGCCATAGGACATAACACTGAAGCTACTCTTATAGGAGCTGCTGTCGGAACCATGCTTGGGTATATTATCGGTAATGAAATGGATAAATACGACAGAGAACAACTCAATCATGTGTATGAGCGAGGAGTCTCTAAACAAACCAATGCATGGCGTAATCCTGATACCGGTCACCAGTACCAGGTTACCCCACAACCATTTTACGCTGACCCACAAACAAACCAACCCTGTCGACAAGCTGAAATACGAACCATAATCGACGGTAAAGCTGAAACTGCTTACACAACCGCGTGTCGTGATAAAGACGGACGCTGGCAGCTTAAGAACTAATATGTATAAAGGCAGCTTTACAGTACCCACCAGTGAGCATATGCACCTCGTCGACATCACGTCCGAGGTGCAGAAAAAGATCACCAAAACAGGTATTGAAGAGGGTATCTGCTATCTCTTCAACCCTCACACCACAGCAGGACTCACCATTAACGAAGGTGCTGACCCGGATGTGCGTACTGATATAATAAAAGGATTAAAAGAAATCGTCCCTCTGAATTACCCGTTCAAGCATATGGAAGGAAACTCTCCCTCTCATATCATGGCATCTCTAATGGGTGCGTCCCTCACCATTATGGTAAGCGGCAACAAACTACAACTAGGCACCTGGCAAGCTATCTATTTCTGTGAGTTTGATGGCCCCAGAACCAGAAATATTCACTGGCAGATTCTTGCCGTCAATTAAATTTTTCCCACTTACAGTTACCAATGGATATTGACCCTCATCAAATGTGTTTCGGTCTGAATCTTGATCTTGACCGCGAATCAATCAGTACCTTTCTTCAACTCCTTGGCAGACCGGCACTTGCTAAAACCCTGGCTGCTCGTTTATCAAGTGATGAAATTCAGGAAATTGTTCATTATGTCACCGGTGTTCTCAAAAACACTATGAGTGAAGATGAATATCATGAGCTGTTCCTTCTTGAACAGTCTCCACATCCCCATAAATAGCGTACAAATACCATGGCAAATGATATCCTTTATGACCTGCGCAGTTTCGTTGAATTACTGCGACGTGAAAATCAGCTCCTTGTAATAGATGAAGAAGTTGATCCAAACCTTGAGATTGCTGAAATCCACCGTCGTGTCATTGAACGCAAAGGGCCAGCACTACTCTTTACCAAAGTAAAGGGCAGTGCTTTTCCGGTGGTCACAAACCTCTTTGGCACCGCAAAACGATTAGAACTTGCGTTTGGTTCAAGGCCTCAGAAGTTTGTTCAGGATCTGGTGAATCTTACTGAATCCATCATGCCACTCAAGGCAAAAAAACTCTGGGACAATCGAAATCTGTTTATGGATGGACTTAAGATTGGTCTCAAAGAAAAAAAATCCGGACCTATTCTTGAAAACTGCCAAACGCCACCACGTCTTGGCAGTCTGCCCATGTTGACTTCATGGCATAGTGACGGTGGAGCATTTGTTACGCTTCCACTTGTCTATACAGAACACCCTGGTGGCAACGGCCACAATCTTGGTATGTACCGTATCCAAAGACACGACGAAACCACAACCGGCATACACTGGCAAATCCACAAAGGCGGCGGTTATCACTATCACGAAGCCGAAAAGCTTAACCAACCGTTACCAATGACTCTGTATATTGGTGGCCCACCTGCCCTGATGCTTTCAGCCATTGCACCACTACCTGAAGACATACCTGAGCTGATGCTCACGTCCCTGCTCATTGGAAAAAAACTCGACATGACCTCCGACCCAAAAGGTGGCCATCGACTCGTTGGGAATGCTGAATTTGCGATTAAAGGCATAGTTCCTCCTCACCTGCGTAAACCTGAAGGCCCATTTGGTGATCACTATGGCTACAATTCATTGCAGCATGATTATCCTGTTTTTCAAGCCTCTCATCTCTACCACAGAAATAATGCAATCTATCCTGCCACCATTGTTGGTCGTCCAAAGCAGGAGGATTATTTTATAGGTGATTTCCTCCAGGACTTACTCTCACCGCTCTTCCCTCTAGTGATGAAGGGTGTTCGGGAACTTAAAACTTTTGGCGAAACAGGATTCCACTGTCTTGCAGCAGCTCGTGTTGCTGATCGTTACCCGCGTGAAGCATTTGCCTGTGGTCTTCGTGTGCTTGGAGAAGGACAGCTTTCCCTTACAAAATTCCTTATCCTTACCGACGGAGATATTGATATCACAGATTTTCCCAAGCTTTGGACACATGTTCTTGAACGTATTCAATGGGACAGAGATCTCTTCGTATTTGCAAATGTATCACAGGACACTCTCGACTACACAGGCCCCTCTGTCAACAAAGGATCAAAAGCCATGATGATGGGACTTGGCAAGGAAAAGATACGTGAACTTCCGACAGAATTTTCTGGGAACCTTCCTCCTCATTGCCAAAAGGTCAAAGCATACCTACCAGGAACACTAGTACTTCAGACCACTGACTATGAACAGGATCCAGATCTTGCAGAAAAAATTGCCAAAAATCCTGCTCTTGGTGACTGGCCAGCAATACTTCTTGTCGATAACTGTGATGAAGCCACTTGTTCTGTTCAGGAATTTCTGTGGACATTCTTCACCAGATTTGAACCAGCAGCCGATATCCACGGTGCAGCCACCAATGTTCAACGATTTCACGTGGGCCTCACACCACCCATCGTTTTTGACTGCCGTATGAAACCCTGGTATACAGATGTACTTGAAGTTGATGACGCAACCCGCAAACTTGTTGACTCACGTATTGGCAAACTTCTTCCCTCGAGCCTGCGTTGATCATGGACAAACCAGTTCGTCTCCAAAAGTTTCTTGCCATGGCAGGAATAGCCTCAAGAAGAAAAGCCGAGGAATATATTGCTGCAGGTCGGGTCAAAGTTGATGGAAAAATCAACACAGCCATGGGACAGCTAATAGTACCCGGAAAACAGAAGGTACTTTTTGATAACCAACAGGTTGAAACCAAGGAAGAACATATTTACATACTCCTCAACAAGCCCAAAGGGTATGTGACCACTCTTTCAGACCCTCAGGGAAGACCTATTGTGACTTCACTGCTGCATGGAATCAAAGAAAGGGTGTTCCCAGTGGGAAGGCTTGATCTCGACACTGAAGGTGCCCTTCTTCTTACCAATGACGGTGAACTTTCCCAGAACATTCTTCATCCCAAATATGAAGTTTATAAAACATACGAAGCTCAAATAAAGGGATTCCCATCAAAGAATAGTCTCAGGTCCCTTGAAGAAGGAATCCTGATTGAGAATAAAATAACCGCCCCTGCTAAAGTAGGGATTAAACGAAGAAATAAAGGAAACACTATAATTACCATCACCATTCACGAGGGCAGAAAACGACAGGTTAAAAAGATGTTTCAAGCAGTGGGAAATCCTGTGCAAGCCCTTAAGCGCCTGGCTTATGGCAACCTTGAACTTAACAATTTACCTCTTGGTAAATTTAAAATTCTCCAAGAAAATGAACTAAAAAAAATCTTTTCTAAAAAAAAGCCTTTACAAACAAAAAAATAGCTGATTAAATTTGGTTAGTTACCAAGAGGAGATATTAACAATTAGGATGGCTTCACCTCCTTTTTATCTTTTTTTGGGTAGCCATTAATCTACAATTATTAATCTTTTTCTGAACACAGCAGCAAATGCTGTGTTTGCTAGAATGCACAGGAGTAAAGCATGAACAAATCCGAGTTAATTGAAGCATTATCTCAAGACATTGATCTTCCACACAGAGAAGCTGCAGCAATTACCAACACCATTATCGAAACCATGACTGAAGCACTGGCTCAAGGAGACAGTATTGAAATCAGAGGTTTTGGTAGTTTCGTCATTAAAAATTACGGTTCCTATGAAGGACGCAATCCAAAGACAGGTGAGAAAATAAAAGTAAGTCCAAAAAAACTTCCCTTCTTTAAAGTTGGAAAAGATTTACGTGAGCAGGTCAACAAGGGTAAATAAGATTTTGTATCACCCTTCCTGAACAATTCCTCCAACAAGATCATATATCTGGGCTTCGGTGATTCGTACCTGTACGATATCACCGGGGTTCGCTATTCCATCATTTATATAGACAATACCGTCTACATCAGGAGCCTGATAGACAGTCCTCCCCTCTAACAACAGATCTGTTTCCTGACTCAGGCCCTCAACAAGAACCGGTACTGTTTGATCAACATACTTTTGCAGTATTTCTTTGGAAATTCCGGCCTGTAATTTTAAAATTCTGTCCATCCTCTCCATCTTTTGTTCTTCAGGACATTGTTTCTCAAAAAATTCTGACAGTGCCCCTTCTTCATTTGTATAGGAAAAGACCCCGACATGATCAACTTGATACTGAGTCAGAAAGCGCTCCATTTGCTGGATATCTTCTTCAGTTTCTCCTGGAAAACCTACCATCATTGTTGTCCTGAGGGCAATATCAGGAACAGCCGAGCGGATACCATCTATAAACCTGCACAGATCATTATACCCATAACGACGATGCATGTTTTTCAGGATGGGATCGGAGACATGCTGGAAAGGAATATCCATATAAGGGAGAATTCGCGTTTCATCACTCATGAGCTGAAACAATTCTTCAGAGACGCCAGAAGGATACAGATACATCAGACGTAGCCAGGGAAAAGAAGTTTCTTTTAGAATACGTTTTAACAGAGCCATGAGGTGAGTCTGACCATCAAGATCATTCCCGTAAGCAGTAAGATCCTGGGCTATTAGAGATATTTCCTTTACACCAGTTTCTTCAAGATGCTGTATTTCAAGAATAATATCTGCAATATCCCTTGAACGGAGATTGCCTCTGATTGAGGGAATCATACAATAGGTACAGCGGTTATTACAGCCCTCGGTTATTTTTACAGAGCTCCTAAAAAATGGAGTGGAGAGAGTTCTTGGTAATGATGCTGTCATCAGAAAACGATCCGGGCAGTGGGATTTTTCTATCTGTTTTCCGTCAATTAACTTTTGAAGAAGGACTGCGATTTCAGCAACCCCTTCAGTTCCTACAAATAAATCAACCTCTTCCAGATCTTTACTGAGACCTGAAAGATAACGCTGCACAAGGCAACCAGTAACAACCAGCAATTTACCAGGATCATCTTCTTTGTGTTGAACCATTTCCAGAATGACCTCAAGCGCCTCCTCAACAGCTGGCTGAATAAAGCCACAGGTGTTCACTATAAGAACTTCTGCTATGGCAGGATCATCACAAAGTTCCCATCCATTTTTCTGAAGAATTCCTAGCATCACCTCAGAATCGACAAGATTCTTGGCACAGCCAAGACTTACAAGATGAAAACTAGCCATGATCAACATCCTCAAAAGTTGCTAATGATACAATCGTATTTATCAGTAATTTAATTTGAGCCTTACTCTTTCTCTTAAATACTTTGCCACCAAATCCCGGCCGCCAGTCATCTTTCCAAAGTTCATCTGAAACCATAAAAAGAGCAGCAAAATCAATATTTCTAAATAGAGCAACTGCACATAGTGCTGAATATTCCATATCCACTGCTGCGACTTCATAGCGTTTGGCCAATGCCTGAAGCATTTTTCTGGACTCTCTAAAAGGCGCATCCGTTGACCAGAAAGCACTGGGTTTCTTCAAATCAAAAACTAATTTCAAGGTATCTTGAAACCTGGAAGAAGGAGTAGAAAAATCATCATCTGTATAATACCGTGATGTCCCTTCCCCCGAATAGGCCACTCCCCCAAGCACACTATCACCAACACGAAAATCTGCGCTGACAGCCCCACACCAGCCTGCCATGACAACTCTCGTGGCACCAAGCACGATGAGTTTTTCAAGAACCATTACAGCCATTGGAGCACCCAACGCAGGACCTGCCACAAAGAAGTCATTATCAGGGCTCACAACAAGCCCTGAATGAAACAAAAATCGTTGATCTCCACCTCGATCAATCAGTGTCTGTAGGGCAACTCTTGCCTCCGTTGGATTCACAAACAAAATTCCACATGACGGAATTGTTTTTTCTCTCACTGCGCGACTTGGATGAATAATTATATCATCTTTCATACCACTTCCTATCCGCTATCCTAAACGCAAAAAGGCTGCAGATCACTCTGCAGCCTTTCACAAATCAATGATCTATCCGTTACATCACGCAACGGACGAATCAAACTGAAACTCAATTAGCCAATCAAAGGATTTGCATAAAGAAGGATCAGAGAAACAACCAGTCCGTAAATAGCACAGGACTCAGCAAGAGCCATACCGAGGATCATGAAAACCATCAATTTAGGCTGTACTTCTGGATTACGAGCAAGACCCATGGTAGCGCCCTGTCCAACATTACCAATACCAATACCAGCACCGAGTCCTGCAAGTCCAATTGAAAGTCCTGCACCAATACATACGAGTCCGAGCATCAAAGCTTCATTTTCCATTGTAATTCTCCTTAAAAAGTTTTT
>DAOWDZ010000051.1 GCA_030638765.1 Desulfocapsa sp. | reverse complement strand
TTCCGTAGAATTTTCTTCTGCTGGGACCATTCTGTTGTAGCTCGCATGGCATCTCTGCAGCGGCTTGATTATCCTACCGCTGCGAGTCGTCTTCTATAGCACCGCGGTTTCTGGTGAACCCATAGTTGGAGGAATGGCTTCACTTTGTTTCTTTTTGGGCCTTCCATGCCTCCATCCTATGGTCACCTCCACTGCTTGCCAATAGTCATGGCTCCTTCTCCCTTCCAAACTCTCTCGCTGGCGTTCCTACTGGAACTGGCTCTGAGTTAAATGCTACCGTATCGTCTGTATCCCCTCGCCTGACTGGTTCGACATAGTTGTCTCTCGATAGAACCCCTAAGGCTTCCAATGGTGTTCAATCTGGTCTCATTAGATTGAAGTGCATTCTTATCTCTCTCCATTGACCGTTGAAGGTGTAATTTTCCTTTTTTGCACTTTTGTGACCATATACAGTAATATTATGGTTCATTCAATTTGGGTACAAAGTTAGCACTCTCAGTTACTTCTTTTATGTGGGCATTCTAGTTTTTCTATCTGACTTTATTCTTCTCGTCATGTATTCTATTTTCGTTACTCTTCTTCCTTAGCTGACTTACTCTCCACTGACTGTAATATTAGCTCCAAGATGTTTCCAGTTCGGCGTTTTTCGCAAATTATCGAAGTTTTGCGGTACCTTCCAAATTATTTTTGGGACTGGCTCCATCAAAACATCCACTGGTAGGATGGCTCTCTCCAGAAGGTCAACGAATGCGGGGTCTCTCCAATCGAGTCATTTACTGTTGCGCTGTGTCGCAACACAAATACTGATAACTTATCTTTCCACTCCCTCTCGTGACTAATCAATGCACGAAGTGAGCTATTGATATTGAGGTGCTCCAGCTCGCTGAAAACATTCATTTGAGGATAAAATGACGAAGTCATAATTATACCAGTCAGCAGAAGTAGGCACAATTCTCTAAGCAAGCCTCTTTCAAATTGCATTTCATGGTTCGTTAAGGTCATGTGTAGTTTGCCAAATGACGCAGCTATGCATTTCATGAGTATCCTGGCCAATGTCACTGTTGTTTGATCCTTCGTCGCTTCCACAATTATGAACATTGAGAATCGGCCTATGTATGTTGTAATTTATGGATTTTCTCTATGTGACATCGATATGAGACCCATTATATCGATTAAGTGGCAGTCCTATGGTCACTCTAATTGGAATGTGACAGTGGGTGTCACCCTTTTCCTGTGATGATCTAAGTTCCTGCCACGCTCATCACAAAAGGCACAAACGTCTTCGTTAGCCACTCGCTGCCCTTGAGTCTCGGTCTATCTTTGATGAGGTGTCTGAGGTTTTTCTATCTGCAGTACCTCAATGCTTTGTGCAATTTCATTTATCTTGCATTTCTTCCTCTGGCTCCTATGTCCTCATGATATCTTCCGCGATGCCGTTGGGAGTTTCCCCATCTGAGAGTCTACTCAACACTTTCTCATGTCCCATTATACGTTTCCTTATACTCAATGGTATAAAATTTATCCAACCTTTGTAGGTGGGTTGCTCATCAAACTATCATTGAATCCGTCATTTTTAGTTTATTGATAACGCTTATTGCCCTGTGGGCTGTTACGATCCTAAAGATTTGTCCAGCTGTATAAGTGTAGAATCGGTTTGTCGTCAATATTACCCCGATAATTTACTTTTTTTGTTGTCTCGAAGACCTTCCCTACTTTATTCCGCGTTTGATTTGTTTAGACCACAACTCTTTCCTTGCCAGCTTACTCTGGCTGGGCCAGAATTACTCCCAGTTCTCTTTTGCTGGCGTCGATGAAAGCCACGAATGGTTCGTTAAGATCGGGGTACCCATGTAGGGTGCCTTGATTGTTTTTTAAATATTCAAAACAAAAAACAGATCTATCCTAGTTCAAGACCAGGACTAGTGACCCTACCTTGGCCTTTTTCCTATCGGACTCACCACCAAGTTTTTCATTTTACATTGTTGCCCTAAATGACTAAGCTGAAGAAAAAAATCAGATTATTCACTCTAGAGATAATTTATTTTGCTTTTTAAATTTAGTCTCTCCAAATTAGAGATGCAAGTGCTGATAAAAATGCTAGTATTTATCTCTAACGAAATATCGTAGAGTCGATATGCCTCACCTGCCTTCCACAAGACATAACGCTGACAGAGGTGATATTCGCCTAACTTTGGATCTGAATTGAGAAGAAACCGAAGACCTTATGCATCTCCTCAACCCAACCCTGTCCCCCTCATCTAAAAGGAATACATGCATCCACTCAAATAAAAATATGTATTTACAAGGGTGAGATAACATTAGGCTATTCGCCAATTGCATATACATTTGTGATAAAAAAATATGTAAATTACATACATGATCACTGATTGGGGGACAAGGATTAGCATGGCATGCAAAAAAACTAAGTGCAAATCCAGGGTTGGGCGATTGATGAGCATTGGAAATTAAACATTCCACTCATCCATCAGACCCCATTCCCTGTCATACATACACCCCATATTTCAATGATTATTAGTTTTTTGTATATCACTTTTTTGGGATAGAACCTA
>DAOWDZ010000276.1 GCA_030638765.1 Desulfocapsa sp. | reverse complement strand
GACAGCCTGTGCCACCTTATTTTCCCACTGACCACGCAATAACGGTTCAATGGCCATGGCTTTCACAGTCGGCATTCCGTTAATGGTCTCCACCAGCATTGCCTGTCTCTTTCCTTCAGCATCATAAAGGGCATTAAGCCTACTTTTAAAAGGGGCAATCAGGAGAAGGATCACCGTTGCAATCAATAGAGTAAAGATCAACACAATGGCGGTTAGCTTAAAGCTATAAAAAAACAAAAAGGGCAGAAAAATGAAGAGCGACGTCGCCTCAAGCATGGTGAGGAAAACACTACCGGTCAGGAAACTGCGTATACTTGCAGTCTGTTGCATGTGTTTCGTTAATACCCCGGCAGTCATCCGCTCAAAGAAATCAAGGGGTAAATTCAACATATGCCTGAAGGTTCTGGAAGTAACCCTAAGATCAATCTTATTGGTAGCATGCAACAATAGATAGTCTCGCAGAAAATCAAGACAACCATTCACAACAAGCATAATCGTCATGCCAAATCCCAAAACATGCAATGTTGTAAACGCCTGATTCACTAGAACTTTATCAATTACTATTTGAAAGAAAATGGGAGTGATCAGCGCAATAACATTAATAAACAGAACCGCAATCCCGATATCAACAAATGTGGATTTCTGGCGCAGAATCTCAGGCATAAACCAACGAAGACTGAACGGTTGCGATTCATCACTAAGTTTATACACCCGTTTGACTACATAGATTTCTCCGCCCCACAAGTCCTCAAATTCTTGACGAGTCATTCGTACATGCCCACCACCACTGCCGGCAAGTGGGTCAAAGCAGGCAACCATTGCCTCCTGTTGACAATCAACAGGAGAAACAGCGCCGAGAACAACTACATGGCGCCCGGTATGTAATCTGGCGATGGCAGGATACGCCTTTTTTAAATTTAACAATTCCTGCCAGTTTAATTTCAACAAACGCCCCTTCATACCTTGCTCCTTACACATGCGCAGAAGGATATCTCGGGAAATTTCGTCTCGCCCCAGACCGTACTCATGCCGAAGACGATCCTGAGTAAGCTCTATTTTGTGTTCACGGGCAACAATCGAAAAACAGAAAAGGGCGGTGTTTATCTTTTCAAAATGTAAAACACCCCCTGTCCATATTTTCTGAAAATGTTCAAAAGAAACTCTTTCACTTGATATTTCCCCATCCAACTGCGGAGTAAGCAATGTTAGAAATTCAACACTCTGAGCGCTATTCTTTTCAATCTCTACAATCACAAAATACTTACCGTCCCGCGATTCGACCATGACTGGTAACAATGTGAAAAGCTCTAAAAACTGAGCCGTTTTGGATCGTTGAATAATGGTTCGCAAGCCTTCGGTACGTGCTATCTGAATCACTCTTTCAAGCACTTGTTTTTTATCAGCAGCAATCAGGGAATTAACAGCTTTCTCTATCTGCCTGATAAAACCATCCAAAGCATCCTGAACGGCCATATAACGACAGCAGGCGAGAAGATTTACCTGATCACCGGGAACAGTCTCCTCTCTTTGATTTTCCTTTACACTCATTTAGTAAAATCCCTCTTATCCTTAGCTCTGTACAACACTGAATTATTGGGACGACATCAGGTTCCCCGGTTAAAAAAACTCCCTATTACACTCGTGCCCTCAAGCACATTACGGAGTTGATTAGAAATGCCGGGCAAACAAAAAAAGGGAGGACAGAATAAAATCTGTCCTCCCTTGTTAAATTCAAATCTTTTGGAACAGTGAATCAGGTTTAGATTTTTTTTTGTTTCCGTCGGTAAAGACCAAGAGCCGAAAGGCCGCCACCGAGAAGAAGCATGGTTGAAGGTTCTGGAACTGGTGCAGCAACAACTGTCAATGCCCAATCTTCAACCTCACCCTGGACACCAAAATAATCATACGCATTATAATAATCTATTACCTGCGAATCAGAAGTAGCATACTTTCCTGTGAAAGCATAATACCCACTGTATAAATCATAGTCACAAAGCACACGCGCCCGTAACCAAAAAGTGCCTTCAGCATATTCAGGGATGACGACCTCAGTATAAAAAGACTTCAATGTATTCGCAACATCATCGCCGTCAGCAGTACGTTCGGCCCCAAAATCCCATGTTTGTGCTGTTAACACATCTCCCTGATTATCAAAAACATAGTCCTGGCCCCAATCCATCCACACTTTCAGCAAATCAAAGCTATGGGTACCCCACAGATCCTTATAGACATCGAACTTAAAGTTAACTGTGTCCCCAGCAGTAACCTCTTCATTCCCATAAGCACCACCATTAACAGACCAGGAAACGCCATCATCAGAAGCGTCACCATCAAATGGATTATCCGGGGAATCATACTCAGGCCCAGGCTCTCGATCGAACGCCACCCCGAGTCTCTGGTACCTTTCATTGAGATGCATTGCATTGTCATACCCCATAGCATCAGCATGGTCATACTCCCAGCCATCGGCAGTTGTTATTGCCAAAGCATTACCAACTAAACAAAAGGACGCAAGACATGTTAAAGTAAAAAGTTTTCGTTTCATTATTTTCCCTCTCAAACATTGAAATGGATATTTTTCCAACAGTTTTTATCCAACAGTCATTCAAATGAAGAACCACCCTCAACAACTGTTCAAATAAAATACACCATCACCAGGGAAAGGAAATAGTCAGAATAACTATTTTGTAACCAAACGCAATGTTCTATTGACGACAAAAACAACAAGACCCCACAACATACTGTTCTACATGCATTATAACAGAAAAAGATCTATTCCAAAAACACACATCAACATGTCTTTTTTGTAACTCAAACCAGTATTTATGAATTTCACCACAAAAACACAAAAAAAAGGCGGAGCTTTTTACACTCCGCCTCTCAGGATAAGCAGCAACACTCCCTGATCACTTCATTCCAACAAGCTTCCTGCAAGCAAATTGATACAGGACAATAATGATATAAATTCCAAGAATTAGTTCCATAACCCCTAATCCCACATCAGTGAGCGACATCAAGACGACAACAAACTCCTCCTGATTTTCCTCCAGAAACCACAACCTTTTAAGAGAAAAAATAGTCATTGCAGCAAAGGCCAGATCCGAACCCAGAATAATTATCCAGCCAAAAACGTTTCTTAATTTTTTCCTGAGCGGAAACACTTCACCCATCAAATAAAATAGCACTATTGTACCAATGAGAGCGGCCAGTACATGCCAATGCCCAACCAGGGCTATTCTCTCCTCCCGAAAGGGAATATATCTAAAAATAGACTCAAGCTTAATAGCCATAAATATACCAACACCACTAACGGTGAAGTTCATAAAGACCATCTGCCAGAGAGCACCAAATTGTAACGGATCAGCCAGCAATCGTTTTATACGAACGACAAAGCCGACCTTTTCCTTTACGCAGCCAGGACCAAAGCCCATCAACTTACGCCAGCCGAAAATTACCAGCATCAAAGCTCCTGACATTGAAAAAACAGCCCCAACATAAATAATTGCATGAGCTGTTGTCTGATACGGGACAACGGACCAGACACCAAGTGTTATCACTATTGTTCCAACAAT
>DAOWDZ010000213.1 GCA_030638765.1 Desulfocapsa sp. | reverse complement strand
TTCTCTCTTGTTTGTATATGAAATCTCTGCAACTGTATTCCCTTCTTTATCCAGAAATAAATATCCCAGTAGTTTCTCCTTGATTATATCTATATTCACCCACTGTTCGTCTTCGATTAGACTTTTGTTTTTGAATTGAGGCAGTAGAACCCATACGGTTTGATTTGTGATGTCTCTACTGATCTTTTCAAATTTGTTTGAGTGTGCAGGGAGGCAGCTGTTTAGAATAGCAAACCAGTCACTCTGGATAAGACTGACTGGGATTCCTTTACGGGTGGCTATCTTTCGTAAATTCCCTGTGATATGCCGTCTGTTTCCGGTGTCGAGTATCTGAAATGTATTTCCGTCACTGGTAAATGCATAGGCAAGCATTCCGAGTGGATTGCTGACAATAAATTTTGCTTTGGATGGTGATTGGAGTTGAAGATAACCTGAAATAGCTGAGTCAGCCATCGGGCTTTTCCAGAAAACAAGCGCATCGGCATCAAGGTTTTGCGGGCATTGTTTGTGTTTGTCCTGCATGGCGATGATACTTTGAAGAATTGTAAAGCTTTCTTCCTCAAGTAGTGGGTCTGACCATCGTTTCTGTGCGCATCCTGAGAGCGTTATGATTAAAGAACCCACAAAGAGAATGGAGGTAATCCTGCAGTGCATCATCTTATTGAGCATTCTGGATTTTTGTAAGGATGCGTTTTTTGTCCGATACCTTTGAAAAAAGTGCTACAGCTGTTTCAAAAGCTTTCAGTGCCTCTTTTTGGAGTCCCTGTTTGAGATAAATATCACCCAGATGTTCATAAATATTAGGATCTTCTGGCTCAAGTTTCAGTGCTTTTAATATCTCTTTTTTCGCCAGGTCAAGCTTTCCCATACGAAAATATACCCAGCCCAGGCTATCCAGGATATACCCATTTCCGGGTTTTAGAAGTATGGCTTTTTGAACATATTGCAAGGCTTTTTCGAGGTGGATATTTTTATCTGCCCATGTGTACCCAAGATAATTCAGAGCCTCGGCATGTTCGGGATTGAGCAATACAACTTTTTCCATAAAGGGAATTGCCTTTTCTTGAGCATTGTCTTCCTCAAACATTAATCCATATTCAAAGTGAATCTGGTCACTGTCAGGATATTTGAGAATAGCTTCATCTAAAAGCTCATATCCCTTTTGCATTTCATGCTGCTCCAGATACAGTGATGCAAGAAGAGAGTAAATGCCAGGAGTTGCAAGGGCTTCGTTTTTAAGTGTTTTTATGAGAATGTCAATGGCATTGGTGTACTGTTGCTGCTCTATGAAAATCCTTACCTGGAGGTAAATGGAATCTTCAAATTGAGGCGCTTCCTCTTCAATTGTATGAAGGAGTTGTAATGCTTGGTCGAATTTGTTTTGTTGGAAAAAAATGATAGCCAGCATATAGGAAGCCTCCGGGGCATCCTCATCAACGGTCATTGGAGTGAGTATTGCAACTGCTTTGTCAAGCTTACCAGAACGGAGGTGAAGGCGAGCCGTTATCATATCAAATTGTACAGGATCATCGGCCTTGTTTCGTAAATCCTGCAAAATTAGAAGAGCTTCTGTATCTTTTTCCTGAAGAAGTAGTATCTGGACAAGACTGAGTCCTGCTCGGGTTTCCTGCGGGTTTTTTTTGAGTATGGAGTGGAATTGCTGCTCTGCTTTTTTGAATTGTTTTTCTTTCTGGTAGAACTCTGCAAATTCAAGGGCCAGTTCTGTTGACCAGTTCAGTTTAAGAGCTTTTTTGTAACGCTTTTCAGCAAGCTTTATGTGGCCTTTCTGTTTAGCCAGTCGAGCAAGATAAAGGTGAGCATAGATAGAACTTTTATTAAGTAAAAGAACTTTTTGAAAAGTTTGTTCTGCTGTAACATATTGACGTTGTTCAGAATAAAGAATCCCCAGGCGAACCTGGTAATTTTCTTCTTCAGGGCTTATTTCTATCAGTTCTTTATATATTATAATGGCTTTATCAATTTCATTGTTTTGTATATGGAGGCGTGCCAGAAGACGTCTGTCCTGAATATCATCAGGGAATCTTTCAAGGGAGGTACGCAGCAACTTTTCTGCCTTTTTCTGTTTGCCCATTCTGATAAGAAGAATGGGAAGTCTGCGAAGAATATAGTGTGAATCAGGATCACAGATGAGTGCTTTTTCATAGGCCTCTTCTGCTTCAACATAGAGTTGGTTATTTTCTGCATGTGTTCCCCATAAGAAATAAAAGTAAGAACAGGAGCTGTCACTGTTTTCAGAAGGACTTGTTTCAGGGAATTCTGCAGTGATCAATTGATCTTTCAGAGGGGATTTTGGCTGCAGAGTAACAGAACTGCAGCCATAACAACTAAGCAGTATAAACAGGAGTAAAAGAGACGTTGAAATAAAATGTGCAGTTCGTGTCATTTGTTTTCTATTAGCAACAAAACCTTATTGAGTACGGTTTTATGGATTGCTTCAATTGTACCTGATGCATCAATTCTGGAAATAGAGGGAAGGTCAAGTTTCTCAAATTGCAAAGCAACTTTTTGAAGGTAGTCTTCTTTCTCAAAGTCATTGAGTGTGTCGCCGCGACCTTCTGTGATACGCTGAGTACCTGTGTTAATCGGGGCGAAAAAGAGTAATGCAAGATCAGGTTCAGGAGCAAAGCTGTTACGGTTTAGAATTGTGGCTGGATCAAGACCGGCTGCACCCTGGTAGGCAATGGTCGAGAGATAATAACGATCGCAGAGAACGATTTTACCATTCTGTAATGATGGCGTAAGAAGTGTGTCGACATGTTCTTTTCGATCAGCCAGAAATAGGTCAAGCTCTTCTTCAATGCTTGTTTGTTCTCGGTTCTTGTAGAGTTCCCGGATCTGTTTACCATACTTGCCGTCGGTTGGTTCGTAGGTTGAAACAACATCCCATCCCCTATCTTGTAGTGCAGAGGCGAGCAGGTTTAGCTGAGTTGATTTTCCTGTCCCATCGGTTCCTTCAAAAACGATGAGAAACCCTGTCTTATCATGTGCAGTCATACGCTTTTTGTTTGAGTTCGATTGTTTATTATCAGATTAGCAAGGTTAACTGCAGCGGTGAGACTTGTGAAATCTGCAATTCCTTTTCCGGCAATGTCATAGGCCGTACCGTGATCAACGGATGTTCTGACTATTGGAAGACCAAGTGTGACATTAACACCATTTTCGAAATGTAGCAGTTTAAAAGGGATTAATCCCTGGTCGTGATACATACAGACTACAGCATCATATTCGCCACGGGCAGCTTTAAAGAAGATTGTATCAGGAGGGAAGGGGCCATGCAAAGCTATGCCCTCTTTTTTGGCAATTTTAATTGACGGTGATATGATTTCTATTTCTTCAGTGCCGAACATACCACCTTCGCCTGCGTGAGGATTAAGGGCGGCAACGGCAAGTTGTGGGGATGGTATGTTGAAATCAATCTGAAGACTTTGGTGTGTCGTACGATAGAGTTTAAGAAGAGATTCTTTGTTTAAGAGGCTTGATACCTTATTGATTCCACAGTGAATGGTTGCAAGTGTGACACGCAATGTGTTTCCGGAAAGCATCATAACATGATTGTTACTACCGGTTAAATCTGCCAGCATTTCGGTGTGCCCTGGGTAACAAAAGCCACTTTTTTGAAGTGCTTCTTTAGAAATAGGGCAGGTACACAGACCAGAAAACCAGCCTTTTTTGATACCATCAACTGCTGATGTTATGGCAGAAGCCATGGCAATGGCTGTTTTTTTACTGAAGATACCTGGATGAATGGAATCTTCATTCAGTGATGACGTCTGGTATACAGGGATGATTCTTTTTTCTGATTCAATTGAATCGCCTGGAATCCATGGGATAATGTTACAGTTGATATCAAGTTTATTGGCGTAATAGCGGAGAGCATTCAGATCTCCAACAATAACGGCGGGAGAATGAAGGGTTGTTTGAGAATTGCTGAAATATTTGAGGATAATTTCAGGGCCGATACCAGCAGGGCATCCCATAGTGATAGCAAGTGGCAGCATAAAAAGGTTTTGTCGGATATTAGTAAAATGTGTTTATCGCTTCAAAACAGTTTGGCAAATGTTCAATTTCAGGTTTCCCATCCTGAATCATTACAATGGAAATAACATCAAAGCGTATCGCCTGATCAGAAAGTTTGTTGCGGGTTATGTAATCAAGTGCGACCCTGCTGATCTGGGCCTGTTTTTTGGGAGTAACGGCTTCAAAAGGTTTCCCGAAACGGAGACTCTTCCTTGTTTTTACTTCCACAAAGATAAGATTTTCACTATCTCGGGCAATGATATCAATTTCACCAGTTTTTTGCCTGTAATTTCGTTTTATAATATTGTAGCCATTTTTCTTTAAATAGGTAACAGCAAGGTTTTCTCCTAGCTTTCCAAGAGTTATACGTTCCTTAGACAAATTCCTTTACTCCCTTAAATGTTTTACGATGGTGCGGAGTAATGCCATGAATACTCACCGCCTCACGGTGCTGTTTCGTCGGGTACCCTTGATTTTTAATGAAATTATAATGAGGGTATTTTTTATGGAGCTTAGCCATGATACCATCGCGGGTAACCTTGGCAATAATGGAAGCAGCAGCAATAGATGCAGAACGGGTTTCACCCTTAATTAAAGGTTGCTGGCTGGTTTTTGAGTGAATGGGAAATTTGCCATCAATAAGGAGGAAATCTGGAGAAATATTTTGTTTTGAAAGTTTGCCCACTGCTTGTTTCATTGCAAGAAGTGAAGCTTGAAGGATATTGATCGTATCTATGATTTTATGAGAGACAATTCCAATACCGATATATGCCGGTATTTCATGAAGGTATTCAAAAAGAACCTGACGCTTTTTGGCAGAGAGTTTTTTGGAATCGATAAAAAGAGTGTGGGAGCAATGCAAAGGGAGTATCACAGCAGCGGCAACAACAGGGCCAGCAAGAGGACCTCTGCCGGCCTCATCAAGCCCTGCAACAACAGAGTACCCCTGTTGTTGCAGACCTCGTTCGAGAGAAAAATTATCCTCCTGGGGAGGATCAAACAACGACAGAAATGAATCTGATTGTTGTTTGAGTGTGTTTTTCTTTTTTGAAGCTTTTTTCTTAGCGCACAATGCCGCGCTCGCGGATACGTGCGGCTTTACCACGTCTGTCACGGAGGTAGTACAGGCGGGAGCGACGAACACGTCCCCGACTGACAACTTCAATTTTTTCAATACGGGGATTGTGCAGTGCAAATGTCTTTTCAACGCCAACACCGTGGGACATTTTACGAACAGTGTAAGATGCACCCATATTTGCTTTATTGCGTTTGATAACTACGCCCTGAAAAATCTGGACACGTTCCTTAGCACCCTCGATGATACGAATGTATACTTTTACGGTGTCACCGGGACGAAAGTCAGGGTGATCCTGACGCATCTGTTCCATTTCAATTCTGTCGATAATTGTGCTCATGATATGTTTTCCGTTGTTTATCAATAATGATGCTGCCTTATGCAGCTGGTCATATATGTAATATAAATTAAAGTTAAAGGCTACCGTGAAAAAATAGCCTTTCCGTCCCAACTCTTCGTTGTTTAAAAATCGTATCCTCGGAATAGTGACTGACTATATGCCAAGCAGGCGATCAAGTATGATCGATACTGCTGAACGTACAGAAAGATGATTATACCCAGTATCTGCACCAACGGGTGGCAGACAGTAATCTGTCATCTCCATAACCTCAGGTGCCAGTCCATGTGCTGTCCCAAAGAGAAGAAGAGTAGCTTCTTTCGCTTCGAGTTTAGCACGGATATTCTTATAACTTAGAGTCTTTTTCTGTAATCTGGCACTTGTCGTAAGCAGTAGAGGTTTACAGCCACGTTTTTCAGTGACCATCTCAATTACTTGTTCAAGACTGTTAGCCAGAGTTACCAGCTCCAAAGCTTCTTTTCGAGCAGGGTTATATGTAGCCCCATGACCACTGTCCCAATGCTCAAGTATTTCAGTAACCAGTTTATGCTGATCTTCATAGGGGGTGACTATATAATATGAATCAACACCGTATGTTTTACCAGCCCTTGCAATGTCATGGATGTCAAGATTTGTTACTGCCGATCCAATAGTTTCACCAATCTTATTGACAACAGGATGGTGAACCAGGACAATATCTAACCCACTCTGGTTTGTATTCATTGTCCTTTTTGTAATGCCTTGATTTTGTCATAAAGCTTATGTTTCCGAAGTAATTTTGCTTCGGTTTTGCTCAATGATCTAAATTCTTTTTGTAACAGGTCAGGCCTGCGATCAAGAGTTCTTTTTACTGATTCTAAAAAGCGATATTCCTCAATTTTGGCATGATCTCCTGAGAGAAGAGTCTCAGGGACTTCCTCGCCTTCAAAAACTCTTGGCCGCGTGTATTGCGGATGTTTTAGTAATTGTCTGCTGAAAGTATCTTTTTCAGCAGAATCAGCACATCCTAGTACGCCTGGCAATAACCTTGTGACCGAATCTACCACTACCATAGCTGCAAGCTCTCCACCGGTGAGAATATAGTCTCCAATGGAAATTTCATCATCAATATTTGAGGCGCGGAATCGTTCATCAACTCCTTCGTATCGACCGCAAACCAGGATGAGATGTTCTTCGCAACGTAACTCTCTGGCAACTGCTTGATTGTATTTTCTGCCCTGTGGGCTGAGGAGTACAACCCTCCCAGCTCCGTTTTGCTCTTTTACTGAATCAAGGGCTGCCGTGAGCGGTTCTGCTTTCATGACCATTCCCTCACCACCTCCATATGGCCTGTCATCAGTCATGGAGTGTTTATCCGTGGCGAAATCACGAATGTTGGTGATGTCTATTTGAACCTTGTCGGCTTCACGTGCACGTCGAATAATTGATTCATTCAATGGTGAATCAAGAAGATCCGGAAAAATAGTCAGTATGTCAAATATCACTGGCATCATCACCTGAGTTTATGTCAATTAGTCCGGGTGGTGGTGCTATGGTAATACAATCTTTATTCCTTTCTGTTATCATGCCGGGAATAAGAGGTATTAAAACTTCGTTTTTACCGGAATTCACAACGAGGAGATCCTGTACCCCATTATTAAAAAAGGCAGTAACTTTTCCTAGAGTCTCTCCGGCTTCTGTCTGTATCTGAATCCCTTCAAGTTCATAAAGATAAAATTCATCATCCTTCAGCTTAGGAAGGTTTTCTTTATGAATAAGTACTCCCATGCCGCAGAGTTCTTCAGCATAATTCCGATTCGTTACCTCACTAAAGGAGACGATAACCTCCTTGTTTCCAATGCGTGATCTGTTGACATTGAAAACCGGAGAAACTTTGCCCTGTGTGGAAACCAGAAATAACTTTTTGTGTATGGCGATGCTTTGCAAATTGTCTGAATAAGCGCGTATCTTCAACTCACCTTTAATTCCGTGAGCCTTCGTTATCTTGCCAATCAGTACATACTTCTTTGCGTTGTATGGAAAACTTTCTGCCATCTTACCGGAAGCTATTCCAGGATATTCAGGCGAGACTTTTTGTCGTCCTTACCAGCAACAGCAGCAAGCAGGGAGCGCATTGCTCTTGCAGTTCTCCCCTGCTTACCAATCACCTTGCCAAGATCATCCTTGGAAACAGCCAGATCAACCAAAATGGTATCATCTTCTTCGGTGAGAGTTACCTGGACATCATCGGGGTTGTCCACCAACGATTTGGCTATAAAGGTGATAAGTTCCTGCATAATAGTTACTCGACAGCTGGAGCTTTCTTAAGAATGCTTTTTACAGTTGTGGTGGGCAGAGCACCTCTTCCAAGCCAATCCTGCAACTTGGTGTTGTCGAGTTTGATCACAACTGGATCTTTGAGGGGATCATAGGTTCCGATCACATCAAGGAATTTTCCGTCACGTTTACACTCTGCGTCAGCGACAACGATACGATAAAAAGGTTTTTTCTTTTTGCCAAGTCTTGTTAAACGAATTCTAACTGCCATTCCGTATATATCCTCAGGTTTATGTGGAGCAACTCAAGTAGCTCCATGAATCGGGCATTATGCCATCTTCTTTTATTATTATCTTTTCATGCCTTTAGGCATTTTTCTTCGTTTCTTGCCAGTTACAAGTCCTGGCTTTCCACGCATCTTTTTCATCATCTTGAGCATGGCCGAATAACTCTTAATCACTCGGTTAACTTCTGTTACGCTGGTTCCAGATCCTGCTGCAATACGTTGTCTGCGACTGGCGTTGATGATTTTATAACTTTTACGTTCCTTTTTGGTCATTGAGCGGATAATGGCTTCAGTCTTGGCCAGTTCCTTCTCGTCAGGTTTCGGAGCGTCTTTTAACTGTTTCAGCTTGTTAATCCCGGGGATCATATCCATGATCTGATCAAGGGATCCCATCTTCTTGATTTGCTGAATCTGATCCAGAAAATCTTCAAGGGTGAATGTAGATTGTCTAAGCTTCTTAGCAAGTTTCTCAGCTTTCTTTTTATCTACTACGGCTTCAGCTTTCTCAATAAGGGTCAGTACATCACCCATGCCGAGGATTCGTGAAGCAATACGATCGGGATGAAAAACTTCTATTGCATCGAGTGCTTCACCAATACCAACAAACTTAATGGGCTTGCCGGTAACACTTTTTATGGAAAGAGCAGCACCGCCACGGGCATCACCTTCCATTTTGGTGAGAACAACACCACTTATTTCAAGATCCTGATTAAACTTGTCAGCAACTGTTACTGCATCCTGACCTGTCATCGAATCAGCAACAAAGAGTATTTCAGAGAGCTGTATGGCGCTCTGGATCTCTTTTAATTCACCCATGAGATCTTCATCGACATGCAGGCGTCCTGCAGTATCAAAGATCAGAGTGTCATAACCATTCTGCCCGGCAACTGTCATAGCTTGACGACAGATTTCAACCGGATTCATGTCAGTGGTTGAAGGATGAACTGGAATATCCAGTCTTTCTCCTAACACCTGGAGCTGATCAATAGCAGCTGGTCGATAAATATCAGCAGGAACAAGGTAAGGTTTACGACCTTTATCCTTCAACATCTTTGCAAGCTTTCCAGATGTTGTAGTTTTACCAGATCCCTGAAGACCTGCCATCATGATGGTTACTGGCTGACGGCCATCAAGGCGTATCTGTTCCGTTGTACCACCGAGGAGCTCAACAAGCTCCTCGTGGACAATCTTAATGATTTGTTGTCCTGGAGAAAGTGTTTTTGCAACTTCCAGCCCAACAGATTTTTCACTTACTCTGGCAATGAAATCCTTAACAACCTGGAAGTTGACATCTGCCTCAAGAAGAGCCATACGGACTTCACGCATGGATTCTTTAATATTCTCTTCGGTGAGTTTACCGGTGCCTCGAAGTTTTTTGAATACTCCCTCGAGTCGGTCTGTCAGATTGTCAAACATATCAGTTGTGTTGTCTTGCCTTGAGTTTGTCGGTAAAGTACCGATATCACACTAATAAAAACACTCTTTGCTCTTTGTTGAGGTGAGAAAAATCACTATCACAGGAGTAAAGCGTAAAAATATATCAGAAAAACACAGAAAAATACTTAATAAACAATATTCTGTCAAGCAACGAACGGCGTTTGGTCAAAAAAAATGATTATTTTCTATGAAATCGTGAAAAAATATCTGGTGATGGTGATGCCTACTTTTACGAGTGCTTTGTGGGAGTTTCAAAAAGAGTAATGATTTTTTCTATTTTACCTGTGATTTGCTCTATTGACTTTGCAGCAGGTGAATGCGGGGAAATTTCACAGAGAGGCAAATAGGCTCTGAGGGCATCTTTTACTGCAGGGTCTTCAGGAATGACACCAAGTTGAGGAATATCAATGCCAAGGTATTTTGCTACTAGTTTCTTTAGTTTACCTCTGTTGATCCTGGCGTTTGGAATATCTCTGTTGATGACCAGTAACGGATGAAAATAATAGAGAGCCTTTTGTGCTTTTAATTTCGCACCGGGTTGTGCCGTTTCTGCAAGTTCAAATACTTCTGATAATGAAGAAAAATTTTGTTTTTTGAGGGTAATCCCAATCTCTGAATTTGAAAGAAAACTTCCAAGTACTTTTCGTATGGTCGCAAGTTGCAGAAAACTATAGAAATCCATAATGGATGTCGGTTCCGGCGTTGTTACGCATATCTGTATATCACCAAACATAAAGAAATCCAGTGAATGAT
>DAOWDZ010000261.1 GCA_030638765.1 Desulfocapsa sp. | reverse complement strand
CACAGCAGCCACAAATGATGCCCTGCGCAAAGTGCAGGCAATTGGCAAAGAAGAAATGTCTAAACTTACTGGCGGAATGAATATTCCTGGACTTTCCAACATGTTTACCTGAGATTTTCACACAAAGGTATTCTGAAAATTTACATTTTGTCCCACTCCATAGTCCCAAAAGGCCTATTATGAGGGGCGCATTCAATTAACAACTCACAACGTACTTAACATGTCTCCACAGGTTATCCCACCAGCACTAGAACGCCTAATTCAAGATCTCACAAAGCTACCCGGTATAGGAAAAAAAACAGCATCACGTCTTGCATTGAACATCCTAAGACGCCCTGCTGGTGAAGCTCGTGAGCTTGCAGGTGCTCTTAACGAATTACACAATTCTATCCAGCTCTGCTCAAACTGCTTCACCTTTTCAGAAAGTGACCCGTGCACGATTTGTGCTGATCACAAAAGAGATCCGTCGCTCATATGTGTTGTCGAACAACCTGGTGACCTTCTCGCCATAGAAAAAGCAGGTGTTTACTCGGGGCACTACCACATTCTCCACGGCGTACTTGCTCCAATGGACGGAATAGGCCCATCGGAAATAAAAGTTACTGAACTTGAAACACGGCTAAACAACCAAACTATTAAGGAAGTATTTATTGCCACAAGTTCCACAGTACCTGGTGAGGCAACGGCCAATTATCTCATTGACAGACTTCAAAACAAACCCGTACTTGTCACTCGCCTTGCATGTGGAATCCCCATGGGTATGGATATAAAATACGCTGACAAACATACGCTTGCCAGGGCCATTGAAAGCAGGCGAAAAACTTACTGATTTTACCATTCCATTCGGCTTCTAATGCTACTTATTTTTTCTTGACAGAACTCATATATATTGGTATTTGACACTGTTCATACTTTCTCTTTTGTGTACAGACTCACGAAATATTTTACCAAGAGAATGTTAAACAGGCGCGTAACTCAGCGGGAGAGTGTCACCTTGACATGGTGGAAGTCGGCGGTTCGAAACCGCCCGCGCCTACCAGAATGATCTGGCTAAGGTTCATACGGATGACGGATTACCGTATCAATTTTAGCCTTTGCTTTTTAGCCATAAAACTACTTATGCCGGACATCAAAATTGCCATAGAAGACGGGGAAGCTGTCGTAATGTCAGCTTCAACCACTGTAGGGGAAGCCCTTGCAGAACTTTTATCAAATAAACAGCGAAAGAGAACTGTTGCCGTAATAATCAATGGCGAAGTTCTTGATCTTGCGACTCAACTTACAGAAGATTCTACTCTTGAACTCGTACAGATTGGTTCAAAAGAAGGTCTAGCCGTTTTACGTCACTCAACTGCACATGTTATGGCCGAGGCTGTTCGTCAGCTTTATCCTGATGTAAAGGTAGCCATTGGCCCTGCCATTGATGATGGTTTTTACTATGATTTCGAACACAGTGAAGCATTCACCCCGGAAGACTTCGAACGAATAGAAGCTAAAATGACAGAAATTGTCAGGCAAGCTCTCCCTTTCACCAAGACAGAAACAAAAAGTAGTGCTGCAATCGAACGTTTTAGAGCAGAAGGTGAAAAATATAAAGTTGAACTTATCGAAGATCTTAATACTGACCTGGTAACGCTTTACCAGCAGGGTAACTTCACTGATCTTTGCCGTGGCCCTCATGTACCAAACACTTCCTGGATAAAATCTTTCAAACTCCAGCGTGTTGCAGGTGCTTACTGGCGTGGTGATGAAAAGAACACAATGCTCCAACGCATATACGGAACTGCCTTTTTTGACAAAAAAGCTCTTAAAAAGCATCTAAATGCACTGGAAGAAGCAAAGAAAAGAGACCACCGTAAACTGGGGAAAGAACTACAACTTTTCACCATGCAAGATGATATCGGTCCAGGTCTTGTTCTGTGGCAGCCAAAGGGGTCACTACTCCGTAAGCTCATTGAAGATTACTGGAAGGATGCTCACTATCGTAACGACTATGACCTTCTTTACACACCTCATATTGCTCGACAGGATCTCTGGAAAACTTCCGGGCATCTTGATTTTTACGCCGAGAATATGTACTCGGGTATGGATATAGATGGCGTTCAGTACCAGCTAAAACCGATGAACTGCCCGTTTCATATCGGTATATACAACAGTAACAAACGTAGCTATCGCGAGTTCCCCATCCGCTGGTGTGAGCTTGGTACTGTTTATCGCTACGAACGTGCCGGTGCTCTGCATGGTTTACTCCGTGTCCGTGGCTTCACGCAGGACGATGCACATATATTCTGCATGCCCGAGCAACTTGAAGATGAGATATTTAATATTCTCGATCTCAATTTAGAGATTTTAAAAACTTTTGGTTTTGATCAGTACGAAATATACCTTTCAACTCGGCCTGACAAATATGTCGGAACAGATGCAAATTGGGAAGAATCAACCAATGCGCTAAAACTTGCCCTTGAAAAGAAAGGGTTAGAATATAAACTTGACCCCGGCGAAGGTGTTTTTTACGGCCCAAAAATTGACATTAAAATCAAAGATCAATTAGGACGATCCTGGCAATGTTCCACCATACAGGTTGACTTCAACCTTCCTGAACGTTTTAAAATGAGCTACACAGGAAGTGACAATCAGGAACACCAACCCATAATGATCCACAGGGCTCTCATGGGTTCTCTCGAACGTTTCATTGGCGTTCTAATAGAACATTATGCAGGTGTATTTCCACTCTGGTTCGCACCAACTCAAGCCAGAATCATGAATATCACCGATGCCCAGAGTGAATACTGTGAAGAAGTTTACAGTAAACTTCGTAAAGCAGGGGTTCGGATTGAAAAGGATTTGCGCAACGAAAAATTGAACTATAAAATTAGAGAAGCGCAGATGGAAAAAATCCCCTATATGCTTATTATTGGTGATAAAGAAAAAGAAAGCGGAACCGTCACCGTAAGACTACGCAATGGTAAAAACATTGCAGACATGTCCATTGATGACTTTGCTCAAAAAGTTGCAGATGAATGTTTTGAAGGACGTGGTATTTAATTTACAAAAATAGTATTGTTAAAAGTAGTAAAGGGCCCCTTGGAATTCATCGTTACTCAAGGGATCATATGTCATTCCTAGCTTAGGAGGTAGTACGATTAAACGTCGAGGAAGAAGAGCCCCGGTTCAACGTGAAGTAAAAGTAAAAACCAATGAAGCAATTCGTCATCCTGAAGTCCGTCTCATTGGAAGTGATGCGTCCCAACTAGGAATATTCAGTGCGGCTGATGCCATTGAAAAAGCCTATGATGAAGGATTGGATCTCGTAGAAATCTCAGCAAATGCAAAACCACCTGTATGCCGGATCATGAACTATGATAAGTTCAGATATGAACAGGCAAAAAAGATACAGGACGCCAAGAAAAAACAGACCACTGTTGAGACTAAAGAGATCAAATTCAGACCAAAGACTGAAGAACATGACTTGAATTTCAAGATAAAACATGTGAAAAAATTTCTTGGTCAGAAAAACAAAGTAAAACTTACCATGCGCTTTCGAGGACGTGAAATTGTCTACTGCCAGACCGTCGGCCTTGAAGCTATGAATAAAATAGCAGCATCACTTGAGGACGACGCTATCATCCTGCAATCTCCCAAAATGGAAGGTAGGCAGATGGTTATGTTTGTCGGCCCCAAGAACTGATTACAGTTTAAATAAAGATCTTTAATAAATCACATACATAAAGTGAATTCCCTGTTATAGGATAAGGAGTTAATACAATGCCTAAGATGAAAACAAAAAGAGGCGCAGCAAAGCGTTTCTCAAAGACCGGTTCTGGAAAAATCAAACGTTCCAAGGCTTTCACCAGCCATATCCTGACCAAGAAATCCACAAAAAGAAAACGTAACTTACGTAAATCCGGTCTTGTTGATCCGTCAAATGCTTCAACAATCAGAAAGATCCTTCCCTACATGTAGGCCTTTCAACGACCCGGATATTTAAGTTTTGCAAATACCAGAGGAAATTTACCCCTCTGACTTTAAAGGAGTATTAAGATGCCACGCGTTACCAGAGGCTTTAAAGCCCGTAGAAGAAGAAATAGAGTCCTGAAACTTGCAAAGGGCTACAGAGGTGGAAAATCCCGTCTTTATCGTACAGCTACCGAGGCCGTTGATAAGGCACTCGGATATGCTTATCGTGACAGACGTAATAAAAAACGTGATTTTCGCCGTCTCTGGATCACTCGCATAAGTGCTGGTGTAAAAATGAACGGAATGAACTACTCCCGTTTCATCAACGGTTTGAAAAAGGCTAACATCGATTTGGATCGTAAAGTTCTGGCTAACATGGCCATTCTTGATGCTCCAGCCTTTGCCAAGGTTGTTGACCTTGCCAAAACGGCAAACGCCTAAGCTAATATCTTCTTAAACGTCATACACACTGGATTAACGCCTAGTGGTATCGTGTAGATATCTACATTGTGCCGGTTTCAATTTTATTGGAACCGGCATACTGTTTTAACGAGTACTTTTCTATAAAGATAGATCATGCAGCAAGAAATCACCAATCTCAAAAACCAGGCTACGGAAGCCTTATCTGCAATTGAAACCAGCGACCACCTGGAAGGTTTTCGCATCCGGTTCCTCGGTAGAAAAGGTCAGTTTTCAGCCATTATGAAAGGCCTTGGTTCTGTCCCCAAAGAAGACAAACCGCGCCTCGGACAGCTTGCCAATAGTGTTAAAAAAGAAATAGAAGCACTCTATGCTGACAAACAGCGTGCTTTATTAACAAATGATATTGGCTCGTCCGCTCAAAATGACTCCATCGACCTCACCCTGCCTGGACGCAGACCGGAAATCGGTAAACTGCATCCTGTTACACAGATCATGAATGAAGTCTGTTCCATCTTTGAAAGCCTCGGCTTTTCAGTTGCTGAAGGCCCTGATGTAGAACATGATCATTATAATTTTGAAGCACTTAATATCCCCGCCCATCATCCGGCTCGTGATATGCACGATACCTTCTATGTGAGTGATTCAATCCTGCTAAGAACACATACCTCTCCCATGCAGGCAAGGATTATGGAAACACAGCAACCACCACTTCGGGTAATTGCACCCGGCAAGGTATATCGCTGTGACTCAGACATTACTCACACCCCTATGTTTCATCAGGTCGAAGGTTTTCTGGTTGATCGTGATGTATCCTTTGCGGATCTTAAAGGTGTTCTGACAGTCTTTACCCAAAAAATGTTTGATAAAGACCTTGAACTTCGTTTTCGTCCAAGCTTTTTTCCCTTTACTGAGCCCAGTGCTGAAGTTGATATTGCCTGTGTTATTTGTGATGGAAAAGGCTGTCGAGTTTGTAAAAAAACCGGATGGTTAGAAATCCTTGGTGCCGGCATGATAGATCCAGAAGTTTTTAAGATGGTAGGCTATAACCCTGAAGTATATAGTGGATTTGCCTTCGGCCTTGGTATTGAACGAATCGCAATGCTTAAATACGGAATAGACGATATTCGTCTCTATTACGAAAACGATCTTCGTTTTCTCTCCCAATTTTAAAGCCTTTACAAATCTGGTTTATTAAGTAGAGATCCCTCATGAAGTTTACCCTTGATTGGTTAAAAGAATACGTTGACACCGGTGACCTAAGTCCGGAAATACTTGCAGAACACCTGACCATGCTAGGTCTTGAAGTTGACAGTGTCACTCCCCTGTTTCCAGAGCTGCAGCCCTTAAAATCTGCCAAAATAATTTCTGTTGAACAACATCCAAATGCTGACAAGCTCCACCTATGTGAAGTCGCAGTTGGTGATGAAACTTTCACCATAGTTTGCGGAGCACCAAATGCCCGAAAAGATCTCATAACTGCCATAGCCCCTGTTGGCACTATAATGCCAGATGGAACCAAGATTAAAGCATCTAAGGTTCGTGGTATTAAATCTTTTGGTATGCTCTGTTCCGAAAAAGAATTAGGTTTAAGTGAATCTCACGACGGAATCCTTGAATTACCAGCAGACACAAAAGACGGCCTCCCTTTACTTGAAGTTTTAGGACTGGACGATCTTCTTGTTGAGGTTGATCTTACCCCTAACCGACCAGATTGTGCCTCCGTAATTGGTATCGCAAGAGAAGTCGCAGGAATCACACGAAATCCCCTCAGACTTCCAATTGAATCAGCGACGCTTGAGCATAGCAACGACAACTTCTCTGTCGATATTGAAAGCTCTGACTACAGTCCTCGTTATTCCGCAAAACTCATCAAAAACATCACCATTGCTCCATCCCCCTGGTGGTTAAGAAAACGACTTCTCTCCATCGGTATGCGTCCGATTAACAACGTTGTTGATATCACCAATCTTGTAATGATGGAATATGGACAGCCTCTACATGCCTTTGATTACGATAAAATTTCCGGAAAACAAATTATTGTTCGTCACCCTAAAAATCAGGAAAAAACATTTACTACTCTTGATGGTGAAAAACGCACATTAGAAACAGATATGCTTATGATCTGTGATGCCAAAGAACCAATCGCAATTGCTGGAGTCATGGGTGGGATGAATTCAGAAGTAAGTGATTCGACGACATCAATACTTCTCGAAAGTGCCTGTTTTGACGCAATCTCTGTTCGTCGTACTGCCAGAAGACTGAAACTTGCAACGGAAGCATCCTACCGTTTTGAGCGTGGTGTTGATCCAGGCGGTTGTGTTACAGCCATGGAACGGGCAGTATCTCTCTTTTGTGAAATTGCTGGTGGTGAGGCAGCTGAGGGTGGAGTTGATTACTATGGTGGTGTTCGTCCATTAAATTCTCAAAAACTCAGAATTTCAAGAACATCAGAACTCCTTGGTATCAAACTCGACTACGATAAAATCGCCGAAGTCCTGCAGTCCATAGGAATACGATGTAAACCAAAGGATGACAACACGCTATGGGTTAACCCACCAACATTTCGTATAGATATCACTCGCGAAGCTGACCTTGTTGAAGAGGTTGCACGCCTTATTGGATATAACAATATCCCCACAAGTTTACCCAAGGTCAGTCTCAGCTATCCTGAGAAAAAAATAGACAGACAACTGCGAGGGCAAGTTTCAACTCTTCTTGCTGATATGGGTTTCTACGAAGCAATTAACTACAGCTTTGTGACCGAAAAACATCTCAACATGATGCAGCTAGATGAAAATGACCCTAGACGATCACTGGTTAAAATACTCAACCCCCTGAGTGAAGAACAATCAGTCATGCGGACCATGCTTCTTCCCGGGCTCCTTGAAAATCTGAAACGTAATATCAATTTTCAGAAAAATTCCATAAAACTTTTTGAATTTGGAAAAGTTTTCATTCCTCAAGGTGACAATGAACAACCTATTGAAAAGGAAAAAGTAACCTGCCTCCTATCAGGTAAGCGCGCTGGAGAGGCCTCATTACTGTATGTTGCTGATGAAAAAGTTGATATCTTCGATGCAAAAGGAATAACTGAAATTCTCTTTGAAACACTCCGACTTCACGGAGTCGACGAGAATGTTGTCGATTTTCTCGTTCCCGAGGAAGGCGAAAGAGAGCTATTCGCCGATCCTACACAATGCTTGATCGTCAGGTCCAATAAAGGTATTGTTGGACAAATAGCAAGGCTACTGCCTGAAGTATCCAAGCAATTTGGAATTAAACAGGATGTGTTTTTTATCGATCTCGACTTTGAGATGATTACAGCCCTGAAAGGAGCAACTAAAAAATTTACTTCACTTCCTGTTTTCCCGGCAGTAAAAAGAGATATAGCATTACTTGTACCTACCTCTGTCAGAGCAGGCGACCTGCTTGATACCGTCCAATCAAGTAAAGAAAAATTCATAGAACATTGCGAAATCTTCGACATTTACCAAGGAAATCCCCTTGAGGATGGAATGAAGAGTGTTGCAATATCTGTTACGTATCGTTCTCCAACAAAAACGTTAACAGAGAAGAATGTAAATAAATCACATACAAAAATTATTAATACACTGACTTCTAAATTCAATGGAAGTCTCAGAGAAGGTTGAAATGAATAAAGGTAATCTTACACGAAAAGAATTGGCTGAAGCACTTACTACCCAACTTGGATACTCTCAAAGTACATGCTCAGAATTAATCGACACCTTCCTCGATAGAATGAAAGACAGATTACTCGAAGGTGAGTCCATTAAATTTGTTCATTTTGGAACCTTCAATGTACGAGACAAACAACCCCGTCGTGGCCGCAATCCACGCACAGGTGAGACTATTACGATCAAACAACGCCAAATGATTTCTTTTCGACCCAGTAAGAAAATGCGGGAACAAGTCAACGAATAATTTAATCAAGTAGAGTATCGATACCTTAATGAGCCCTGATATACCTGATAAGCTCTATTTTAAAATCGGTGAGGTCAGTAAGTTGGCCTGTGTAGCTCCACATGTTCTCAGATATTGGGAAAGCGAATTTAAAGAGATCCAACCAAAACGTGCAAATTCAAACCAACGTCTTTATAGGCGTGATGATGTAAAGGTTATCCTCTTAATTAAAACGCTTCTTCATGAACAAGGTTTTACATTATCAGGAGCAAAAAAGTTTCTTCAAAATCAGAATCAGTTACCAGTAATTGCCGATGGTACAGATTCAACAGGACGTCTTAGAACAATCAAAAAAGAACTTTTGATTTTGAAAAATATTTTATTAGCAAAAAAGTTTCATTAGCCTTTATCATAGAGCATTTATTGACAACATATCTACTCCGTGGTAAAAAGTACCAAATTTTCGGAACGTAGCGCAGCCTGGTAGCGCACTTGTCTGGGGGACAAGTGGTCGGAGGTTCAAATCCTCTCGTTCCGACCAGTAATTTCAACGGGTTAACTCATCTTGGGTTAACCCGTT
>DAOWDZ010000123.1 GCA_030638765.1 Desulfocapsa sp. | reverse complement strand
ACTTCCATCGAACAATAACCTCTGAACAGGCGCAAGAGGCTATTGATATAATAAATGAAAATCATGCTGACGACCAAAAACGGTTAGAGAACATACTAAACGAAATGTTGAAAGGAGTTAAGTAATGGAAATGATATCTTCTTCAGATGACAGTCAGAGTAGATTAAATGCTTCAGGAGCCATTCCCTTGTTCGGCGATTTTCAGCTTAAGCCGACTCTGTACCCTGCAGAATCTAAATCCTCATACCCTGTCAAATATAACCTTAAAAGGTTGATGGGAGACGTGAACAGCAGTGCTCGTAGAGAGGATGTCACTATATATGAAAAATTTGACCACAATGTTCAAAAAAAGCCTGTCCAAAGAGAGACAATTATGGCTTGGTGGGCAGGTACTGTCCTGGAATTCAGCTTAGAAGAACAGCTGTTTACAGCAGAGCTCACCGGTGACGATGGTGTAATAATCAGGGCTGATTTCGATTTCGAAGACGTTTTTGAAAACGATGAAGATCAAGCTATGCACCTGTTTGAAGGAGCAAGATTCACCTTTCATATTGTAAAAAAGCACAGTGCTTTCGGGCCTCCTTCTACAGTAAGCCAGATAGCATTTACTCCCCCGTATATTTGGACGGAAGATGATGCAGCCAGAATGCAAAAGACCGTAGAAGAGCTTTTCCCTGAATAAGACAATCCTTATGTGCGAATGACTTTTTTCCGGCCAGAACACCTTACTCCACCGTTAAAAAATGAATTGGAAATCACTGTTTTCGGACCTGGATATGGAGAGTCAATCATCTTACATATTCCATATATTGGTTGGGGAGTTATCGACTCATGTACTAAAAAGATTAATAAACAATCTGTAGTACTCCCCTTAACCTACCTTCAAGAAATTCTTAAACCTCCTTACCCTGCACTTGCCTTTGTAATACTTACCCACCCTCACCAGGATCATTATCAGGGTATGGATAGACTTTTGACAGAATATCCTGGCGGTATCGAAAGGATATGTCGATATAATGGTGACGGGGTTAGAGAGCTGAAAGACTTTTTAGCATCTCAATATATTGCAACAGGACAAAAGCCTGGATTATCCAAAGTTTTTGAAGCTTTTCGGACGGCAGAAAAGAATGGAGCACAAGTTAAGAGGCTCAGCGAACAATTCTACATATTCAATGAGGAACACGAAACAGAGAACAAGGAGTCAGTTAAGCTCCAGATGATATCACTCAGTCCCTCTGCAGGAAGCCAGGAAAAATACCGGGATATCCTTTACAAATCCATGCCGAAACCGGGCAAAGCATTACTACCACTTCAGGATAAATCCCATAATCTATTATCAGTTGCAATCCTGTTGAGTATTGGAGATTTTCAAATACTACTTGGTAGTGATGTCGAAGAAGGTAAAAAGGATAAAACAGGCTGGGAAGCAATTTTTCGAAACAATGATCTTCCAGGTATTTCTGCGAAGTTTGTTAAAATTGCTCACCATGGTGGCAAAAGTGGATTTCATAAAGAAATATGGGAAAGTAACAACCAACAGGACACTGCTATTGGTGTTATAACTCCATACAAAAAAGGAAAGAATTATTTACCTGACGGGGTAGATTTACTCAAGCCATTTGTAAAACAAATAGGATTAACCCATACCGTTGATTATGATACTAACCTTTACAAATATTATTCTAAAGCGGTTGTAGATAGACTCAAATTGCATGTTAAAGAAGCAGCAGTATATAAAGATTCAGACGATATCAGTTATATCAGAACCCGTTTTGATATAGAGGGAAAAGTAACAGAACAGGTTGTCGTGCCATCTGCAAAATGGTTGTAAACCCTTTTTTCAGTTAATCCCAAACACAGAAACAATCTTTGCAGAATAAGACATCTCGTCACTAATCACCCCAGAATACAGCAATTCCCGATGTAACAATTCCTGAGATCGTTGTTTATGTTTGGCTGCCATGTTTTGCCATAACCGGCTGTCATGCGAAACAGCAGGTTCCATAGTGAGCAGTTTATCACCTAAACGCTCTAACCATGGAGCCCTTTCTCCTGTATCAGTCATTGCAATATTAACAACGTGGTGGGATGCCTGCCCATCTTTGGCATGGGTATCAATCTTCCACACAATAAGTAACCCTTCTCCGGCAACACCTTCAATTTTGCCAAACACCGCCCGCTCAACCTCCGCCAGATTCAGATATTGTTGCATATCCTTTTTTACAACCGGATGCTCAAGGCCAAGCAACTCCACTTTTTCGTTCTGTACCGCTCGATCACGATCAGAGGTGAAACTAACCGGCATTTTCCCTTTTTCTTTTAACTCCCAAAGAGTTGCATCTTTCTGATTAAAGCTGTTTCCAGCAAGTCTTGTTGATCGGGATATAAAATTCACAAGGCGCTGCATCCCCTGTCCTTCATCATCATATTTCTGGTAATCTCCAAGGTTGAAACGATCAAGATCCTGAAACAATTCAAAGACGACCTGTCGCGCCTCAGTGGCGTTGGTCATAGCCACTTCAAGTTCCTGTCTTGTTCTTTTTAAAGTTGGATCATCAAGGGCATCCTGATACAGGCGATCATAACTTAACGAACTGCCTAATTGCCCAAGTACCTGCCCTCTCAAGTCTTCCGCAACCTGCCCCTGTTCATCTACCTTGCCAAGGGCATTGGCTATCTCTTCGAGTTTTT
>DAOWDZ010000215.1 GCA_030638765.1 Desulfocapsa sp. | reverse complement strand
TACCATTAAAAACTTCAACACTCTGAACAGACAATATATCAATATTTTCAATAGATCAGTTGAGCAGGAAACGAATCTGGGTTCTGCAGATTCTTTACTTCTGGCAGTAGATAATGCCAAACCATTTATGGATGCTACACAGATCGAAAGACTCATGGCTGATTCTGAACAAATGATGTCGGCTACTGCGACGACTGTAAAACTTGCTAATTCAACGTTTGACAATTATCAGACAAATGGCGGTTCTCCTGATCAACTCACCAATACCATTAAAGAATTGGAGCGAATGGTCTCTGTGCTCTCTGCAAACAGAGACGAATGCACAGGAATCGAAAATGCCATCTCTCCCCTGCTTGGCCGTGGTCAAATTCTTGATACTGCAAAAGAAACTAATGAACAGCTGACCACTAATGCCACCCTCTTCAATGACATATACATACAGGGAAGAAACACCCTCAAAGAGAACAGTTTACTTGTCAGGAAAGCCGTAAAGCTCAAAGCAGAACAGGATACGATACTTGGAGAGAGTAAAAGGTCACTTAGCTATTTCTATAGACACGGCACCCCACAAACAACAAGTGACCTGGAAATCGCTTTCAGGCAAACGCTACAGTATAAAATTGATGATTATGATCTTAAAAAATTGAACAGTGGTCACAAAACAATTTCTATCAAGTTTCAAGACTGGCGTCAAATAGCTACTGTTCAGAAAGATTACCCTCCTGAAACAATAAACACCATCTATAATGCGGAAACAATCCTGCCTGCAATCACAAAACTCAAAGAAGTACTTACTGAAAAAATCAAAATCGCCAAGGAAACCATCGAAAAATTCAATGCTCCTGTAAAGCCAGATAGTATAGCATCAACAGTTAGAAATGATTCGTCTCAAACGTCAACGATTCAAGACAAAGAATTTCTTACTTCAACTTTAAAAGATATTATAAAAAAAATAACCCCATCGACAAGACAAGACTCTCAAAGTCCGCAAAGTATGCATGGGTATTCCATTTGCGGATTCACATTTTTCAAAAATAATATCGAACAGGCTAGAGCCATAGGAAATAATCCTGACAGTAAACCAATCCCTCTGTTCTATGATGGGTATAGGAAACTTCTGGAAAAAGGAACTATTAATATATGGTACGATAATAATGGAAATAATATCCGTGATATCGGGGAAGAAAAGCAAGAACCCTACTGGATATGGTATCACTCTAAATTTTATATCACTGGTTCCTGGTTTTTATGGGGAGATGAAGAACAGACGAATTCCCGTTTTAAAGATTACGCCAAAAGCATGTCGGAACAATCCCAGTTCAGCAATAAAAATATAGCAATGGGCGTTACAGGTTTATCCACTCGCCGTGACAAAACCATTGTGGGAAATGTTTACACAACACCATTTAATTTGAACGCTCGCATTTCTGTCAGAGCTCAAGTTGGAAAAAACACATATTTCGAATCTGCAGCAGATAACTCTTCAGAATATTATGAAAAATACCGGAGTAATGTTTTAGAAAAAATAAGTTTTTGGGAAACTGGCAGAAAGGAACAGCTACGTAACACCATGACTTGTCTTATGGAACTTCCCAAGGAATATGTTACTTTAACAGAAAAATATTTTTACAAAAATATCCAGGAACTCTCCCCTGAAATACAATTGGGCGGCTTTGAAATTGTGCGTCAAAAAGAGAGTGAACGAACATTCTCAAAAGAGTTCAGAAGAAAAACTCCACTCGAAAACTCAAATACTAAAAAGAACATCGTATACTCTATCCACATGAAAATTCTGAAGGCGGACTTAAATGATGCATGGAACACTGTTTTAAAAGATGGAGATAAAAGAATTCTTGCAAATGGATCTTCATCAGATCACCCATGGGCTATGCAAGTTACAGGAGCTGATATTACAAATGCAACAAGAGTTGCTAAAAAGACAAAACATACCAAAAGAACCACTACAAAAAAAAGAATATCCGTACCTGACTTTTATGTAAAAGAGAGGATATTCATCAGAAAGGCAAATGTCTTTGTCCGAGTTCTTGGATCGGGTTCACATATGGAATCACCAGAATTAGAAACAAAACAAATTGCTGAATCAATTCTAGCAAAATTCTTCAAAGAAAATTTGTAGGGTACCTTGAACAATTCGAAGAATAAACAGCATCACAACTTAGGTGTCTTCAGTAAAAAAGTATCCACCATATGCTGAAACAAACCAATCGTATCCTGGTATATCTCTCTAGGGGCAGCGTAACTGATCAGGAGAATAACAGGACCATTTTGTAGTCCCAACTGAGTGTGTCCCCATGAAACCAACTGATTCATATCATTTTTTATAGGGTACGTTGCGAGAAAATAGGGTGCCATTCCACCTGCAACCAGCAACTCACTCTGCTTAACTATTTTGACACCAGCCCTTTTTCTGAAAATACTCACCTGATTTGACATTTCACCTGACAAAGTAGTTTTGGGTGGCAGTCGAGTGTCAATCATCTGTATAATCAGTACAATCTCACCCTCTTCACTCCCTGAAGGCCCTTGAAACAGGTAATCGCTATTTTCACCTACTACTCGAAAGTTCCAATTTGCTGGCAATTCCATACTAAATCCAAACTGATCATCATTAAAAAGTCTAAATTCTGGGTCGCTATCATCTGTAACAACAGGTGAGGCTGTTCCTGCAACAGAAGTTTCTGACTCCTGTTGCAATTGACTTTTTATGAAAAACGTAAGACTTTCTTTCATTTCATTTTCAAGATAAAATTCAACTTGATACGTTCCAAGGGGCCATCCACTTGCAGGAGGATCCAGGGCAAAACTTAAATATCCCGTCCCGGAGGTAGTAATAGCATCACTGGCTATTTCCTTTTTTTTCTGCATGCTTCCAAAATAAAATCGTGCGGTGACGGTGGTACCAACGGAGGCATTGCGTAATTTAATTGTTGCCTGAAGAGCGGGCGTACTTGCTAGAAAAACATTAGAAGACTCAATCGGAGCTTTAGTGACAGTATCCACTTCTACACTCATCGCAGCCCCACCCAGACCTATTCCGTCAGCATTACCAGAAGAGTCACAGGCAGCAAGCAGGAAAACAAACAAATAAACAGGGATCGTAAAAAATCGCATAGCTTTTCCTTTTTTAATGGTATCAACAGGAGAACAGCAACAATTTGTATTTATATATACCCTTACGATAAAATGATTATAGAAATTTGAAAATATCTTATTCTGACAAACAAAGCTTATCAGAAAACAGCTGAAGGAATCCAGATGAAAAAACATTTAGTAAGTTATTTATTGATATTTTCCATAGGAACCCTGATCGGATATTCATATAAATTGATTCAAGAAAACCAGCAGAGTGCCATTGGTTACGAACGCCAAAAACAATTCCAAATCCGCACAGAAGAATACGAACCGTCCTGCAGCGAACTGAAGAGTAGTAAGCCAAGGATTACCTCAAAAGGTTCTGACCACTTTATAGTTCTCGCAGGAAAAAAAGATTTTGTAGTTTTTGGTTTTAATAAAAAAACAAATAAACAACCAATTACTGCCTGGTGGAGCGCTGATATAAGAAATGCCATAAAACAAGCCTGCCCGTAATCGCATGCTTTACAGAGGCACAACATCAAAAGATGTTCTTATCATCTCACATAAAAAAAAGTACATATATCTGTTAAAATATATTGGTAACGATTAAATACATTTAAAGGATATTGAAAGTATCAATCTACAAAACTAGACGAACTCTACTTTAATGGACTATCCAGGTAATTCCCCTTCTTAATCCAAAAACATACTGTCCAAAACAAGTTGATATTGCAAGGTTTTTTTATTTTTCAATTCACCAACAAATGGCACCAACATTGCAAAAGACGACATATCAGAAAATCACCTGACCTCGTTTAAAATATCAGTCCAAAATGGTTCAACAGAAATTTGTTACATACAACCACAAAAACTGCATAATCGGGAGTTTTGTGCTTAACATAAAATATTCACTAGAAACAACACCAGTTGCATCAATTCTTCTTACCTTACTGGTATTATTTCCATCATTCGTTTTTGCTTCTCCACATCTCACGATAATGACTGAGAACTATCCTCCATATAATTATCAGGAGAACAATACTTTAAAAGGAACATCTGTAGAAATTATTCGTGCCATTTTAGAAGAACTCCAGATCACTTCAAAAATAGAATTCTTACCATGGTCAAGAGCTTATAAAGCGATCCAACAACACGACAATCAGGTTTTATTTTCCATGTCTAGAACTGCAGCAAGAGAAAACATGTTTAAATGGGTAGGTCCCTTAATTCAAGATGATGTCTTTTTGTATAAAAAAAAAGGATCACCCATATCAATTCAGCACCTAGGGGATGCAAAAAAATATATTGTTGGGGTTAAGAAAAAGACATCCAGACATAACTTTTTGAAAAAAAATGGTTTTGAACATATTTATATTGATCACAGCTCTGTAAAATTCCCACTTCTAAAGATGCTTTTAGCAGATCGAATTGATCTCTGGCCGATGAGTAAAATGTCAGCGGCATATATTTTAAAACTCGCGGAGATTGATCCTAATACTATCGAACCGGCTTTTAAAATACTTTCTCAAGAGTTGTACATTGCTTTTTCCAAATCAACCTCAGATGAAATTATTAACGAATGGCAAACCACACTGGACACTCTTAACTCTAATGGCAAATATAACAAAATTATGCATTGGCCTTCACACATATACGGTGTAATCCATTGGTAACCACTATGAAAAACACGAAAAACCCCAAAGTACGATCTATCGTCAAAGATCTTATGATCGGTATGATAAGTACTGTCGTTATCGTTTCTACAATTGCCATATCGTTTACATACTATTCTTCCTACTTAAACATGAAGAACCGCCTGGAAGCCAAAGCCGATCAAATGGCCGCTTCTCTCGTTCAAACACTTAGTGTCCCTCTTTGGAATTTTGACGATGATGCAGTCAAAAACATTGGATCTTCCTATAGAATTTATGAAATCGTTTCCTTCCTTCAAATTAAAAATCAACAGGGGGAAGTTCTCTTTAATTTAAAAAAAGCAACAGGCAATAAAAACATCGAACGAAAAGGTATTATTACCTATGGCAACAATACTGTTGGAAATTATTCCATCGGCCTATCCACAAAATATTATAATGCCATAGCCTCAAAGTTCCTGCAACGCACTTCAATCTTAATTATCCTAATCCTGTTTGCTCTGTTGCTGGTCATAAAATTACTGATGTTCTATGTGTTACAATCACGTATTGATCAATTCAGCATCATGGTAGGTCAGTTCAAAAACAAAAACTATTCCCTTCCTGACGATTATATTCCATCCCATGAATTCAAACCTTTTGTTGAAGTTCTCTCTTCCATGGGTGAGGAAATTAAAACTCAATTTGAGAAATTAAATGAATCACGAAGTGATTTAGAAATTCGTGTCCAAAAAAGAACATTTGAACTTGCTGAGATAAACAAAGAATTGGAAAATGAGGTGATCGAGCGTAAACAATCCGAGAAAACGATCTTTGAAAAAGAACAATTTCAAAAAAAGTTACTCAACGATATGATAACTCATATTTCTGTATTAGAGCCTGATGGCAGAATAATTTTTACTAATAATACGCCACTTACTCTTTGTGGAGTAACTCTTGAGAGTGTTATTGGTAAGAAATACTTTGAAGTTCCATGGTGGCAATATTCAGACGATGCAAAAGATACCATCAAAAATGATATAAACAGGTGCGCATCTGGTGAACCATTAATACATGACATTCAGTTTCAAATAGCAGACGGATCCTTGATTTGGATTGAATTCAGTATGCATCCAATCCTGGATGACAATGGAGATGTACAATATTTAATTCCTGAAGGTCGTGACATTACAGTCCGCAAGCAAGCTGAAGAATTACGCCAGGCAATGGAAGCGGCAGAACTTGCTAACAAAGCCAAATCTGAATTTCTAGCCAATATGTCTCATGAGTTGCGTACACCGATGCATGGGATTCTCAGTTACGCAAATTTTGGTATTAAACGAATTGATAAGGTTCCAAAAGAAAAGCTTTTTAACTACTTCAATGAAATTTCAGAAAGCGGTAATCGCTTAATGTTACTTTTAAACGACTTGCTTGATCTGGCAAAACTTGAGTCAGGGAAAATGAACCTTTCTTTGAGGGAACAGGATATCTCAAATTGCATAACAACCGTTGCAGATGAATTCAAGACAATTTTCGAAGAAAAATCTATTCACTTTGAGATATCTTCTTCACATGATTCTAATATATTACTGTACGACTCCAATCAATTATCTCAAGTAGTTCGTAATTTATTATCCAATGCTATAAAGTTCACTGATCAAGGGAAAGAGATTAAAGTTATTATATCTCAGGAAACAGACAAACAATCACAACCCACTGTTCTTGTGTCTGTTATTGATCAAGGGATAGGTATACCGGAGAATGAATTAAACATTGTCTTTGATAAGTTTATTCAAAGCTCCAAAACAAATACAGGAGCTGGTGGTACTGGTCTTGGGCTTGCAATATCTAAAGAAATTATCAAGGCTCACAAGGGTACAATATGGGTCGAAAACAATCCTCAAGGTGGCTCGATTTTCTACTTCTCTTTACCGGTTAGACAAGATAATAGGGCATAAGCCACCTTTCTATTTTTCAGAATTCTATTTGCTTATTTTTTAATTCCCCGTTCAATCAGCATTAGGATGTGCTCAACAGAAAGAGTATCTGTCTCCTGAAGATTTCCTGCAAGATTGATACTGCACCCCGGACAGCCAGTAACCCATAGATCAGCCCCGGTGGCCTTTGCATTCTCAACTTTTTTACTCACTATCTGTTGAGATGTTTCAGGATGATCATAAAAGAACGTCCCCCCTCCTCCACAACAATGATTGTAATCAACTGCCCTGGTATAGTCCACATTGGGCAAGCGCTTCAGCAATGACTCTATTTCAGTTGTTACGTTCTGCCCATTTCGCAGGTGACAAGGCATATGATAGGTTACTTTTTGAGGAGTTGCCTGTTTGTCAAAATGCGGCTCCAGTAAATCGAAGTTTTCCAGAATGAATTCACTTATATCACGGACCTTACTACTCAGTTCTTCTGCTTTATCAGTGGCAAGTCCCAACTCTTGTAAAACATGTTTGTATTCTTTGTGAAGAGCCGATCCACATGTTGCGCAATCAGTTACAACTGCGACGATATCCTTCTGGTTAAAAATATCTATATTTGTTTGAATATTTTTTGCAGCTTTTTCAAGATTTCCATGACTAAACAGTGGAAGACCACAGCAAACCTGTGATTTTGGAACTTCAACTGTAAAACCCATGACATTCAGAATATGACAAAGAGAGTGGCCAACCTGATCAAAAACGTAGTTCGTTCCGCACCCGGTAAAATACAGAATTGTACCTTTTGAAAGTGGAGTCGGTTCAACAATTTCTGCAATCTGTTCACGAAAGGGTCGTTTATTAAACCTGGGTAATTGTTTAACGGGAATATTACCAACCTTGACCTCACTTGCCATAAAGTTGAGCATATGGTTACGCCCAAGTTTTGCAAATCGTGAAGCCAGTCTCAGCTGCTGTTCGTTACTTAAAAAGTGATAGAGAACCTTCAGTTGCCAGCCTTCTCCCAGATCGTTTGCCATGTAACTGCGCATACGCATAAACAGACTCTGATGTTCGACCCCGCTGGGACAAATAGTGGTACAATTACCACACATCAAACAGTGATTAATAAGATCATTCAGATGTTCAGATGGTGGCAATTTCTGTTCTGTATAATGTTTGGAGAGTTGCACCTTAGCACGAGGACTGACACCCTCTTCCATCTTTTCCAGATAAACAGGACAAACAGGCAGACAGGCGCCGCATCTCGAACAATTAAGGACCTCAGGAGATTTCAATTTTTTTGAATTATCCGTCATATGGCCTTTCCGGGATTCAAAATACCGTTGGGATCGATGGCCTTTTTCAAGGTGTGCATAAATTTCAGCGTTGGTTCATCGATTGACATTGAAAGGTATTTTCTTTTGGCAATTCCTATTCCATGTTCCCCTGTAAGAGTACCGTTAAACCCTATCGCCAGTTCAAAAATATCTTCCACAGCTTTTTCAACTTTTTCCATCTGTTCATGGTCACGCATGTCACAGGAAATCAGAGGATGCATATTACCGTCTCCTGCATGAGCCAATATGCCAACCAACAGGTCATACTTATCAGCAATAGCTCGTATTCCCCGTATCATGGCTGGAACTTTGCTGGCTGGAACCGTTGCGTCCTCTGTGACACAATCCGGACTAATACGTGTCATGCTTGCAAAAAGTGATCGCCTGGCTCTCCAGAGCTCGTCTCTGTCTTTCTGAGTTCTCGCCTCCTGAATGCCAAACGCATTATTATTTTTTGTTTT
>DAOWDZ010000250.1 GCA_030638765.1 Desulfocapsa sp. | reverse complement strand
GGATGCAGGACTCGGATCTATACCCGGTGGTGGTGCTGAAGTTTTTGCACCTCGTATTCGTGAAATTACCTGTGAGAAAAAACTTCCTGGTAAGGCAGGGATCGAGGTTAGTACAGAGACTCACAGGCATGGATTACATACGAATGCAACCATGCTCTACGGTCACATAGAGACCATGGAAGAGCGTGTCGAACATCTTGACGCTTTACGACTCGCTCAGGATGAAACTAATGGTTTTCTTGCCTTTATTCCACTTGCTTTTCACCCCAAAAACACCGAGATGTCCAATATCTCCCGCACAACTGGCATGGATGATCTGAAAAGCATTGCAGTAGCAAGGCTTATGCTTGATAACTTTCCTCACATTAAAGCATACTGGGTAATGATCGGTCCCAAGGTTGCACAGATTGCACTTTCCTTTGGTGCCGATGACATGGATGGTACTGTGAAGGAAGAAGTCATTACTCACATGGCTGGAGCCGAGACTGAGCAGGCAATTGGCTCCACCACTCTTGTTAAATTAATCAAAGAAGCCGGACGTACTGCTATTGAACGCGATACCCTGTATAAAACTATTCAGGTTCACGAATAAACGGAACAGGTGATATCGATGCAGCAACGTATTTTTGATGAGATTAGTGAAAAGATTCTCTCTGGTGGCAGGCTGAGTGATGATGAGTTTTTAGAATTTCATGACAATGGAGATCTGTATCAGCTCGGTTTTCTCGCCAATGCAATTAGAGAAAAACGTCATCCTGAAAAGAATGTCACCTATGTTATAGATCGAAATATCAACTATACAGATATCTGTGTCTCTGCCTGTAAATTCTGTGCTTTTTTTAAGGCTCCTGAAGATCATGACGGTTATCTGCTTAGCAGGGAAGAACTCGCTCAGAAAATAAAGGAAACTCAAGACCTCGGAGGCACACAAATTCTGCTTCAGGGAGGATTACACCCCGATCTTAAACTTGAATATTATGAGGATATGCTCCGCTTTATGAAGGAGACTGGTATTCATATTCATGGTTTTTCTCCTCCTGAAATTCACCATTTTGCTAAAGTGTCGGAACTCTCCATTGCAGAGGTTATCTCTCGTTTAATTAAGGCCGGACTTGATTCTATTCCAGGTGGTGGAGCCGAGATACTCTCCGATCGGGTGCGCGACATCACTGCACCTCTAAAAGGGACTGCAGACCACTGGATTGAAGTAATGGAAGAGGCGCATCGGCAAGGGCTTCGAACAACAGCTACCATGATGTTTGGTCATATCGAGACCGCCCTTGAACGTCTTGAACATCTCCGTCGTCTTCGAGACTTGCAGGATCGTACCAAGGGCTTCACAGCATTTATTCCCTGGCCATTCCAACCAGATAATACTGCCCTTGCGCAACAGACCAAGATTGAAAAAACCACCGGATATGCGTATCTGCGTATTCTTGCACTTTCTCGTATTTATCTCGATAATTTTGATAATATCCAGGCTTCCTGGGTCACTCAAGGCCCCAAAATTGCACAATTGTCCCTTAACTTTGGTGCCAATGACTTTGGATCAACGATGATTGAAGAAAATGTTGTTGCAGCCGCCGGTGTCAGTTTTAGATTAACAGAGGCTGAGATTAAACGTCTTGTCACCGATGCCGGGTTTACACCAAGGCAGCGTTTGATGGATTACAGCCTCGTTGACTGAGTAGTTTTCAAGTGTCTGGTCAATATTCTGCTTCTTCCTGCCATCTTTTCAGGGCTCCTTGGGTTATTCCAATAACATCCTCAGTTATTCGTGATGGAGCTGTTGTTGTGAATCATGATGCTATTATTGCTGTTGGCTCATATTCTGAAATTTCCTCCAGTTACCCAGATATTCCCGTTACTGAATGTTTGGGGGTTATCCTGCCAGCCCTTGTCAACGCACATATACACCTTGATCTTTCTATCTATGGTCCTGTGAAGCAGGAATCAAGTGAGAGCACGATGTGTGATTGGATATCACACCTTTTACAGAAGCGAATAAACAGTAATTATTCTGCAACAGAAATTAAATTGGCAGCGCAACTAGTTGTACAAAAGCAACATGAGTCAGGAGTTGGCCTGATGCTTGATATCACCAATTCAGAACTTGGTGAATTTGACTCCTGTCCAGCTGAAATAGAGACATTATTTGAAATGCTTGGGCCTTCAAGATCTGCTACACAAGCTGCAATAGGAACAATCTCAGAGTTAGCGGAAGATACTGTGGTTACTGGGCATGCCCCCTACTCAACAACACCAGAGCTACTCTCCTATATAAAAGAAAGATGTAAAAAACAAGATTCTCTTTTTTCAATGCATCTTGCAGAAAATATTGATGAAGCACTTTTACTCACCGATGGTTCAGGCTGCTTTGCTCAATTTTTGATGGATCGTGGTGTTGAGAGTGATACATACCCAATAGAAGCAATTGACAGCGACGGAGTGGTGGGGTACCTCCATAAAATGGGTATACTTGATGAAAAAAGTATCTGTGTCCATTGTATCCATTTAACTCAAAAAGAAATGGAAATCCTTGCAGATTCCGGCGCTCATGTTTGTCTTTGTCCTGGTAGTAATGAATTTCTTTACGTTGGCATAGCTTCATTGAAAAAGCTACTTGATCATAATATTCTTCCAGCGCTGGGGACAGACTCCATTACTTCAAATCCTTTCATGAGTATGTGGAATGAGATGGCAATATTGAGAAGAAATACACCTTCTGTTTCAGCTCACACCATTTTATCCATTGCAACCATTGGTGGTGCTCGTGCAATGCATCGGGAAAAAGACTTTGGCAGCCTTGAAAATGGGCGCACATCAAGTATTCTGCATATTCAGGATTCTAAATATACAGGAATAGAAAACGAAGAGTTGCTTTTAGAACAAATAATTTCGAAAGATGGACCGGATTCTATCGACTGGCTTTCTTTTCCCAAATAATTGCATTTCTATCGTGTGCATCTTGGAGCAAATAATACAATGAATAGAGCCCGTATTGGAATGGTGAATTTTATAAACACTGCTCCGATCTATGAAATTTGGAAGACCCGAAGTCATCCCGCAAACTGGGATATTGTGGAAGCCCCACCTTCGACTCTGAACAGAATGCTTGCCAATGATGAACTTGATCTCGGTTTTGTCTCTTCCTATGAATACGGTGCACGTCCACAGAAATATCGTATTCTTTCTGATTTGTCCATAAGTGCAAATGGCTCGGTGGGATCAGTTTTTCTTTTTTCACGCGTAAAACCTGATCTTCTTGGCGCTCATACTGTGCTTTTGAGTGGCCAGTCAGAGACTTCTGTCGGTCTTGTAAAGGTCATACTTGAAGAGTTTTTTAATGTAAAACCGTGCTATGAAGTTGGTGATGTGAACGGAAAGAAGGCGGCACAGGCAGGTGGAATTCTAGCCATTGGAGATGAAGCGCTGAAATTGTCTACTGAGGATGATTTTCCTTATAAACTTGATCTTGCTGAAGTGTGGTGTCAATATACAGATCTTCCATTTGTTTTTGCAGTATGCGCAGCACGGGAGGAGTTCTGTCAGGAATCACCTGAGGTTGTTACTGCAATCCATAAAGAATTTTTGTATTGCAAAGGTGAAGGGAAGAGACAACTTGAGTCTATATGTGAAGAAGTCGCCCCGCGTATTCCCATGCATCCCGATGAATGTTATGTGTACCTGAGGGCCATTGAGTATGACCTCGGGAAGCGTAAACAGGCCGCCCTTGAGAAATATTTTAACTACTTGATTGCCAGAAAGGATGCTTCTCCTCTTTCGGTTCCTCTGAATATGTTTTGAAGATGTTGGTATTAATATGAAAAAAATATTAGTTGCTGTGAGTGGTGCTTCGGCAATGATCTATTTGCAATCGTTTCTTGAGCTGCTTGACGGAGAGGATATTATTGTTCATGGGATTTGCTCGGATTCCGGTGCTAAAGTACTTGAAATTGAACATGGAGCAACTCCTGCTGATCTGCCTGCTGTTACTGAGTGGTTTGACTCAAAGGATTTTGCCACAGCACCAGCATCCGGTTCTGCCGGTTATGATGCCATGGTTGTTATTCCCTGTTCCATGGGAACACTTGCAGCCATAGCTTCCGGTATAACAAGTAATCTTATTCATCGTGCTGCTGATGTAATCCTGAAAGAGAGAAAAAAACTTATACTGGTAACACGTGAAACACCATTAAACAGGACACATCTGAAAAATATGCTTGCAGCTCATGATGCAGGAGCCGTTATATGTCCGCCTCACCCTGGATTTTATCTCAAACCAGATAATCTGAAGGAGGCTGCCATGACCTTTTCATGGCGGCTGGGAGATCAACTCGATCTTGTCATGAAGGGGAGAAAGCGATGGGGAATTTCTGACTAATGTTTAAAAAAATTGCCATTCTCCTGGAAATGATCAAGTTTAAACTGACTATTTTTGCTATGCCCTTTGCCTTTATGGGAGCATTTCTTGCCGGGCGTGGTGTTCCCGATGCGCTAACGTTTTTATGGGTTGTCGTAGCCATGGTTGGCGCGAGAACCTGTGCCATGGGTTTCAACCGTATTGTTGATGCAAAGTTTGACGGTGCTAACCCTCGTACAGCAGAACGAGCCATACCCTCAGGTGCTGTAAGCAGTCTTGAGGCGTGGAGTATGGTCATTATCGCAGGATTTCTCTTCTTCTTTGCTGCCTGGTCTCTTAACCCGCTTACACTCAAACTTGCTCCTTTTGCTCTTAGTCTCACTCTTTTTTATTCGCTTACGAAACGATTTACCTCTTTCTGTCATATCATTTTAGGTATTGCCCTGGCCTTCTCACCGTTAGGTGGCTGGGTGGCGGTGCAGGGAAGCCTCGCCAGTTATCCCTGGGCATTATCAGCTGGTGTCCTTTTCTGGGTCGCAGGATTCGATACTATCTATGCCTGTCTTGATGCTGAATTTGATAAAAATGCAGGGCTTCATTCAATGCCTTCTAAAATTGGTCAGCGTAATGCTTTTCGATTGGCTGTGTTTTTTCATAGTGTTGCTTTTGTTCTGTTTACCTTCACCGGTATGCAGGCTGGTTTGCATCTTATTTATTATCTTGGGGTGTCGATTTCTGCCGGAGTACTTTTCTATCAGCATAAAATTGTTAATCCCAATGATCTTTCCAGAATTAAAGGCTCCTTTTTCTCAATGAACGGCATTATCAGTTTAGCCCTGTTTGGGGCAACTTGGATGGCACTGCTCGTTGAGTAAATATGAGTAAAAAATACTCATTATCTGTTGCGCCTTTTTTAGTATTCCATTTAGTATTCCATTTTGTAAACATTGCGAATGCGTCATCGCATTATGAAGGAGAAATCCTCAATGATGTTATGAATGTCATGTATAGAGGTGGTGAAAAGCTTGTTTACGATATTTCCTGGACTGGTGGCATAAAAATTGGCGAACTTCGAATGGAGGTTAACAAAGTACCAGACAGAGAAAATACCTATGAATTAAAGGCGAGAGTAAAAGATTCCGGTATATTTCATTTCTTTTATCCCATTGATGATAGTTTTGTGACCATTGTTGAAGGGGAAAGGCGTTTGCCAATAGATTACCAGGTAATACAGAAGGAAGGAAGCAGTTATAGGGCCAGACGTTTCACAAGATATGATCAGGAAGAGGGAATCGTTCAGTATCGTAAGAATGATAAAGAACTCGTTCTGTATGATGTTGATGGCGAAGTTCACAATGAATTCTCATCTTTCTTTTTCACAAGGATTCTCAATTTTCAGCAAAACCAACAGACTATGGTGCCAACCTTTGCCGACGGGAAGAGACACGAAGTAATGGTTCATGTTGGAGAGATGAGCACAATTAAAAGCAGTATACGTGGTGATGTCGAGGTTTTTCCGGTTATACCCATAATGAAATTTAAAGGACTTTATGATAAGAATGGAGACACAGTTATCTGGCTTAGCAATGACCTGTGTCGAGTTCCTATCCGTATTAATTCTAAAATACTTATTGGATCACTCACAGCAGAGCTTGTTTCCTATGCCAATCCATATTGCAATGAGCTAAGTGGCTTTCGCTCATTATCGTCTGCCACCACACTTATTGATGAAAGTGCTGAACTCACAGACTGAATTTCAGGAAGTCCATTTTCTAGTATTGATTATATCGGAAAATTGTATATACTCTGCCTCAAATTCAACGCAGTAAAATATAAGATAAACACTAAAAACAATTGATACATTAGGAGAATAGCATGAAACTTATTCTTTTGGGCGCTCCCGGCGCTGGAAAAGGCACCGTTGCAAAATTACTCACCGCCATTGATGGTTCCGTTCAGATTTCCACTGGAGATATTCTTCGTGGAGCTGTAACTGCCGGAACAGAACTTGGCAAAGAAGCTGAAGGATATATGAAACGCGGAGATCTTGTTCCCGATTCATTAATAATGGGGATTATGGGGAATCGTCTTCAGGAAGATGATTGTGCAAAGGGTTTTCTGCTCGACGGCTTTCCTCGCACCATTCCACAGGCTGAAGAGCTTACAGCACTTCTTGAGAAACTTGATATCAAACTTGATATGGCTGTTGAAATCGATGTACCGAAAGATATTATCCTTGATAGACTTTGTACTCGTCGTACCTGTGAAAACCCAGAGTGTCAGGAAATATACAATGTGAAATCCAATCCTCCAAAAGTTGAAGGAATCTGTGATAAATGTGGTGCCAAAGCTATCCAGCGTGAGGATGAGACCGAAGAGGCTATCAGCCACCGTCTTGAAACCTACAATGAAAAGACATCCCCTCTTATCGGTTTCTACAAAGAGGCTGGATTACTTCTAAGTGTACCTGCAACATCCAGTGATGCTGTTATTGATGCCGTAAAAGAAAAACTCAGTCTGTAGAATCTAACAGATATTTTTTTAATGGGGGAAGGGAAACATATGTTTTTCGTCCCCCTTTCTTTATTCAAGTGGGAGCGTGTAAATGAGTGACTCAGTATTGGAAACGAATTATGAGGGACTGAATCTTGTGCATCGTGGAAAGGTACGTGATATGTACGCAATTCCAGGTCACGAAGATAAATTGTTGATGGTGGCCACTGATCGTATTTCAGCCTTTGATGTGGTTATTGATGCGATCCCCGGTAAAGGAAAAGTTTTGACACAACTTTCTCTGTTCTGGTTTGATCTGCTCGGAGATGTGGTTGAAAATCATCTTATTACGGCAGATGTGAATGAATATCCTGAAGCCTGTAAAGCTTATTCTGCAGGGCTGGATGGTCGTTCAATGCTTGTTCATAAGACACAGCCTTTGAGTGTGGAATGTATTGTCCGAGGATATATCTCAGGCTCGTTCTGGAAAGCATATCAAAAAAGCACCACAGTTTGTGGCTTTGAATTCCCTGACAATATGAAAGAGTCAGACAAATTTCCTGAAGTGATTTTTACCCCTTCAACCAAGGCGGATCTTGGAGATCATGATGAGAATATATCAGTCAGTGCCATGGAAGACCTGCTTGGGAAAGAACAGACCAGAAAAATATCAGAAATAAGTGTTGAACTCTATAGTAGAGCTGCTGATTTTGCACGATCAAAAGGAATAATTATAGCAGACACGAAGTTTGAACTTGGACTCCTGGGAGACGAGAAAAAACTTATTCTCATAGACGAGGTTTTGACTCCTGATTCATCCCGTTTCTGGCCATTAGACCAGTATGAGCCAGGAAAAGGCCAGCCAAGTTTTGATAAACAGTTTTTACGTGATTACCTCTCAACACTTGATTGGGATAAGAATCCTCCTGCCCCAAAAGTCCCTCAGGATATCATCAATAAAACCAGAAATCGCTATGAAGAAGCACTTGATAAAATAACGAAGAACTGAATTTTTTTTAAAAAAAATATTTTCAAAAAATGTGCATAGGATCCCTTTAATTTAAAGCTTTACGCACCAATTAAAAAGGGAAGGTTCTGTTTAATGGTCAGTTGTGTTACAATGTAGGGATAGCAGGATGCGTCTTGGTGAGGTCTTCATTAAAGCATCTTCTATATCTACAGTTGTTGATTGAGTAATATTATTTTTAAAAATGAGTTACGGAGAGACATGTGAACTGGAAAAACTGGTCGATTGGAATTAAACTGGCAGTCGTTTTTTGTGTTATTTTAATACTTACAACCATCATAGGTGGTGGTGCTCTTTTTAAAATATCTCAATTGAGTACAGTAATTGACCAAGCCCTGTATACCAATAGCCTTAATACGGAACTCAATAAACGTGAGATTGATCACCTTAATTTTGAGAAAAAAGCGTTAATGTTTTTTCAGGATCCTGAAATTAAAGCCCTGAAGTTGCAAACAGACCCAAAACAATGCAAACTTGGTAAATGGCTGCATGGGGAAGGACGAAAAGAAGCGGAACAGAAATTTCCTGAGCTTGGCCGGTTGTTACGCGAAATTGAAGCTCCACATAGTGCTGTTCATCATTCTGTTTCTGAT
>DAOWDZ010000135.1 GCA_030638765.1 Desulfocapsa sp. | reverse complement strand
CCCCCTTTTAACGGCAATTGCGCACCCATCATAATGTTCTCCTGTCTTGTTCTGTTAGTAAACATTGTAATTGAACAATTTAATCCTTTCCCTGTCTGCCAACCCTGTATCATTGATTAGTATGATATCAGGGTCTATGATTCTATACGAGTTAGAGAGTTGAATTCGGTGTGGCATCCACCCGTGTGCGTTATGTTGTATTATTTTAAGCCTCATAAAGGCCAGCCAATTTTCTAATATTATACTTAACTAGTTTATTTACATTTAGTCCTAGCATTTGCTAAGGCTGTTATTTATAATTATTTATATTTATTTAGATGAATATCTATACTCAATTTAAATGTAATGCATTGTCATACAGACACGTGGTGGCTGCGAAACATCTGTCCTTCTTGGGAGAGAGACAGATGCCATCAAACCACCCTTGTCGTATGAATACTCTACATGAATTTCAAGCATATATATATATATATATTTATTTTGATGGAGATCTCAATCCAGCTCTTCTTCTCCTAAATTCACCCTCCTCTAATTTGTCGAAAACTTCAACAAATTTGTGGGGGATTTTATTTCGGGAGAAAAGGAACTTGATATCGTCCTCCGTTAGGTGTTTTAAAATCGGATGGTTGAACTGTTCGAATGGGTCGATGTAGGAGATCTTAGCTGATCCATTACACAGTTCATATGGCAATTTACCATCAAAGCTTTGCTCATCGATTTCACTCTGAGCATAGTAGCGAATCTCCATTGACTCAATCACATCCTCTTTCAAGGACATGAGTGCGAGCATCCGGGTCTCGTTACTACTCTCAAAGTTTCTATCTTTGAGTGGGGTTCTCTTTGTTGCACCAGACTTTCTAGCTGCTCTGGTGGGAGTAACTTCTTTAGTGCTTTTTTGAAGAGCATCCAAGTCGTTTTGCTTTTGGACAAGCATACGCTCTTGTTTGTTCTTCAGTTGGTATTTTTTATCACTATTTGACAGTTCTCTTTCACATGCAATGTCCAGTTTGGACCGTTTGTTTCGAGGCGTAATAGCCACATCGGGTGGGCCCGATGACGCCTCTGCAGATGCAGTGGCGCGGCTATTGTCCTCTGTTATTGAACGGTCCACACTAGAAAAGAGTTGCTTTCTTGCTGCTGGGGTAGGTATGCTGGAGTTAATATCCTGAGTAGTGTCCGTGGACTTTACTACTCCGGCATTTTGCAAGGCATTTAAGACTTTGAGAGAGTCAGTCTCCTCCGGCACAACGATGTTTGGTAAGCCATTTGCAGCCATTATTTTGGAAAAAATAACGGCCGAATTGGCCAGGCTCTGCTAGGTTATGGAAGTGGGACATCATTATGCATGACACAATTTTGAGGTCCACTCCTCCCTGCAGCTGAAGTGATGTAGCAGCTGCAGGTGCAGGTGCAACCCTAACATTGCTGCCATTAATCGTTGTGGCAGAGTAACTCTGCCTTTGTGCTGTTGCCGTTTCCAGTGCTTTTTTCTTTACTTCTATTGCCCTTTTTTTAACAGGGCAATATGCAGCCAGCGTGTGGTGATTTTCACCACAGTTTAGGCATTTATTCACAGTGCTAGTGCATTCTTTCCAATGGTGGTCTGGAGAGGAGCAACTAGAGCAAAGAGTTGATGGCAGTTTGCAGTCTTTAGTGGCATGCGTGTTGAATTTGTAACACTTAAAACATGTCACAATTTCGGTATATATTTCTTTATTCATTTGATCAGGGGTCACTGACATATTGCAGCAGAGGATCCCCTTTTCAAGTGCCTTAGCTACCATGGCAGCATCTGTGAAAGTGATTTTTATGTTTCGACCGCCGCTGATTTTTATCAGCGACTGTACTTTCGCCCATCCGTTTTTGTCATTGATTTCCTGGATGAGATCCTTCTCCTCATTTTCGAGGATCATATCATCCAGTCTTCTTATAAAGAGTGTCCTTTTTGCGCGAAAGATCGGAGGAATGATAACCTCATAACCATGTTCTTTGAACATGGTCATGGCCTCCTCTGACATTACTTTTTCGGCATCCGATTCATTTCGAGTGATGACTAGAAAGCCATCACCGATTTCAATTACTCT
>DAOWDZ010000174.1 GCA_030638765.1 Desulfocapsa sp. | reverse complement strand
CGGGCTGAAACCAAGATCCCCACAAAGCCCATGTCGCACGTTGTCACCGTCAAAAACATAGGTTCTGCAGCCCATGAGATGTAATCTTTCTTCAATAGCATGAGCAAGAGTTGATTTCCCTGACCCTGAAAGGCCGGTGAACCACAAATTGACACTTGCATGGCCGTTTAGTGTTTCGCGACGTGGCCTACTGACAGCTTCACGTTGTCTAATAACATTTGGTGATTTCATTATTTTAATTAAAACCTTCTTTTTGTTCGATTGCTTATCAGCAAAACATCTTTTTTAAGTAAGGCAGTAACGTGTCTTTAATTTCAGGATGCTCAAGGGAAAATGCAAGATTAGCCATTTGGAAGCCGGCCTTATCTCCACAATCAAAGCGGGTACCGTCAAAACGGTAGCCAAAAATTGGTTGCTCTTTCAAGAGCTGTGACATGGCATCCGTGAGTTGGATTTCACCACCAGCTCCTTTTCCCTGATCGCCGAGGATATCAAAAATCCGAGGAGTCAGGATGTATCTTCCAATTACAGCCATGTTGGATGGTGCTTCATTTGCAGGTGGTTTTTCTACCATCCCGTTTATCCGAAATGTCTTTTCAGATGTATTGTCGACATCAAGGATGCCATATTTTGATGTTTCTTCTTTAGGTACCTCAATTACAGCTACTGTGGATGCACGTAACCGATCAAATTCTTTGATCATTTGATGGAGGACAGGGGTTTCGCTTTGAATAAGATCGTCGGCCAGAAGAACTGCAAAGGGCTCGTCACCAACAATATCCCTTGCACACCAAATGGCATGGCCAAGGCCTAATGGCTCACTTTGCCGTGTATAAATGATGGTACCGGATTCCGGGACAAGTGATTCAACTTCCTTAAGAATCTCAAATTTTTCACGTTCTCTCAATGTTTCTTCGAGTTGAAAAGAACGGTCAAAGTGATTCTCAAGAGCACCTTTCCCACTGCCAGTGACAAATATCAGCTGTTCAATTCCAGATGCTAATGCTTCCTCAACTGCATATTGAATCAGGGGCTTGTCAACAACTGGTAACATCTCTTTGGGCATGGCCTTGGTTGCGGGAAGAAATCGAGTACCAAGTCCAGCGACTGGAAAGATAGCTTTTTTAACTTTCATAGATTTACCTGGGTACGTTACTGAAAAAAAGTAACTGATGGTATTTAAAATGCTTATAGTTTATTTGGTGTTAATTACTAAAACTGATTATAAAAGATTCAATCATCAGTGTAAATAGGACGAATACTTATTTAGTGGATTATATTTACTTGCTATTGCCTGGCGTTTTACGGTTTGATTAAAGAGAGTACTTGCGTATTTAACGTTATAAGGGGAAAAATGAAATATCTTTTTACCATCCTTGTGTTTGTAGCTTTGATCTCGTCAATTACTGTGTACTATCTTTGGCCAGAAAACGTGCAAGATTCTGAAAGTACTGCGCTTAGTGTAAATGGCCATAGGATTTCCAAGGAAAATGTTGACGAAGAGGTTCGTAAACATGGATATCACACTACTAACAGGGAAAGTTCTATCGATTCTCTTATTGTTCGGCAAATCCTTCTTGAAGAGGCTCAACGTCTGGGGATTGATAAGGAAAACGAATTTCGTGATGCGATAAAAGATTATTATGAACAATCTCTTATAAAAGTTCTTACGGATCGAAAAATGCGCTCACTTACAATTACTGTGAGTGAAGAGTCCATTGATCGCTATCTTTCCTGTTCCGGAAAGATATTTACTTTTACTCGTATTCCTCTGAAAAATGGAAAGCTGCTCGAGGAACAAAAATACCAAAACAGTGTTCTGTTTGATGATTTGTCTCAATCGCTACGTCTGGTTCTTGCGAGCTTGAATCCTGGTGAAAAGATATCACAGTTTGAGACTGGAACAGAAGTTGACGTTGTAGTTCTCAATGCAATTGAAAAAGCTGATGGTGTGGGTCCTGTTTCCTATGAGCGGGACAGAGTTACAGAATTGTTGACTGATTATCAAAAAAGTCTAGAGGTTGATCGTTGGATAAACAGCTTGCGTAATAACGCCGTAGTTGTTGTGTATAATGAGGATGGCAAGAATGAGTAATGTTCCGTTTAAGCGAAGAAATTATTTTATTAAAAAGAATTTTCAAGGCAAACTGATTCTCAGCTATTTTTTGTTTATGGTGGCTGGGTGTCTTGTTTTTGCCGTTATGCTTTCTGTTTTATCTTCTGGCAGTATGACCATGGTGTATCAGGATAATAACCTGCAAATTGGTCAGACTCCTTTTATGCTGCTGAAACAAATACTCACAGCGCACTGGATTGCGATTATTGTCGGAGGGATACTCGTAGTTATCGGAGCGATGTTTATCACGCACAGACTTGCTGGGCCAATTTTCAGACTGGAGCGTGCTGCCAATAATATGCTCAATGGAAACCTTGATGACGTGATTTATTTGCGGGAGAAAGACGAGGGTAAAGAACTGGCAGGATTATTAAATCGCTTTAATGAGGAGTTGTCCGGGAATATAAAAGAAATTAAAAAGCGATCCCAAAATATTGATGATCTTCTGGCGCAGTATTCTTCTCTTGATCAAGAAAAAATTTCAGCTGAAGATTGTGCGTCAATCCACGATTCCATTGTCAGGCAAAATCAAGCTTTGCAGGAGATTGCCAAGACCTATCAACTTCTTGATGAATAATCTTTATTTATCAATTCTGCTGCTGTTTCTCTGGTTACCCTGCGGTGCTGGTATCGCTAAAGCGGGGGAAGAGCAAAGTAGATATGCGACTCTTTTGTATGCTGATGATAAGGTCATACGAGAGTTTAATGATAATCTGCGTATTAATAGAAAGCTGCGTTATTCAATGCGAAAGAAAGATGTGGTTACCAGTGCTGACGAAGTGCTGGCTAAGGTCGATATCATAATTGAGAAAGTCCAGGTGGTTCTTGATATGTTTCCCGGTCAATACCATGTCAATATCGTTGTTGTTGAAGATTCCGATGATGTTGTGCGTATGTATAAAATGAAATATGGTAAAAAAGTTAAATACATAGCGTATTATGTTATGTCTGAAAAAACAATTTATGTCTCAGCAGATGATGTAAGCCTTCGGGTTTTGGCCCATGAAGTGGGGCATTCTGTTGTTAGTCACTATTTTAAGGTACGTCCTCCCTATCATATTCATGAGATGTTGGCTCAATTTGCTGAAAAACACGTTACTGATTGAGTTTACATCCTTGTTGTCCCATAAATTCTGATACCTGCATTGCCTGACTACAGAGTTTATCGTTCAGTACACTCAGCCTCTCTCTTTAGAGAAACGATGAACTGCTTTAATATCTTTTTGTGTTCTGGGGTAAGGTTTGTGAATTTAAAGCCGTGGAGGTGGATTCCATCCTGTGTGGCAAGCCAGAGATGTTCGGTTTTGAACAGTGTTTGAGGAAGGTTTGAGGATTGTTGGGTGTTAAAACGCATTTCAATAAGCGGGATGGACTCCATGGTTGTCAGTTGTGGGATTGAGGCCATAAATCCACTTTGGGATATGTTTTTAATGATCCCGTCAAAATGTTTCTCTTTATTGGTGGTATGGCATTGGAATGGTATGGAAATATCATATCTGTTTGTGTTGCGAACTATATTAAGTCCATCGAGAGCTTGAAAGAGATATTTGAGGTGTTTAAAGGGAGCTCTTTGAGAATCGTGTTTTCTATGAATCTTGATGCCATAGTGTAGAAGGTCAGGAATAAAGAATGATGATAGGAAATAAAGGACAAAGTACCCCATAAAGAGCAGGAAGAGAGTGCTTTCGGAGAGGTTGTATATTTGTTCGAGAAGGCTGGTACTGCCAAGTATAGCACTGAGGCTGACAATGATTTTTACGGTGGTCAGCCGATCGAAGCCGTACTGCATGAAAATATGATGTAAATGCTGCTTATCAGGGCTAAACGGACTGTTTCCATGGATAATTCTCTTCGTTATTACTATCAATGTATCAGTAATGGGTATGGTGAGAATTAACAGGGCAGATATGGGAGGCATGCAGGGATTTATTCCCTGTGTCATCCCAAGAGCCATGAATGCTAAGGTGAACCCCATGGAAAGGCTTCCGGCGTCGCCCATAAATAATTTTGCCGGTGGCCAGTTAAAACGCAGAAATCCAAGTAGGCTACCTGCAAATGCCAGGTTTAAAAGAAGGAAAGTGTGATTTTGAGCAAGAGAAGCATGGGCTGCAAAGAGTATAAAGGCTACGAAACCAACACCTCCTGCTAATCCATCTAATCCATCTATAAGGTTGATGGAATTGATTACACCAAGAAGGCAAAAGATAGATATGAATATAGACAGCCAGTATCCGGGAATTATCAGTTCTCCAAACCCAAGAAGATTTCCAAAGGATTCGAGGCGTACATTGCTGAAGTAAATAAGTAATGCTACGGCCAGAATTTGTCCGATAAATTTTTGTTTATGTCCCAGTTCTTTTAAATCATCCAGAAACCCGACAGATAGCATTATTGTTAATCCTGCAAAAAACCCCCTCAGTCCATAAGCAGGAATAATCAATGCTGCAGCAAAACAACTGGCAACCACAAAACCTAATCCGCCAACGAGAGGTTTGGGCGTCACATGTATTTTGCGACTATTTGGTACGTCAAGCAACTGTATTTTTTTAGCTATATTTGCAAGCTTTGGCAGCACAAACATGGTTGTAAACATTGCTATTAAAAAAATAAGTATGGGTTGGACATTTGCTTGAATCATGATTGTATCTCCATGTTATATGGAGTGTGTCTACATCCCTGGTATTTTACTGGAAGTGACTTCATTATAGACGATTTAATCAACTTAAGGTACTCAGGGAGGGATTGCAAGTACTATGTGTTCCGGGGCAAAGGGTCGGGATATTTAAAAATTCTTACTAAACTGTTCATCTTTTTTTAGTAAATTGTTATGGTAACGGGTCTACTGATTTGTTCACGAATTAACAGCTTTTTGATTGCTCATCTCGTTGTATAGGATTTGCGTATGGATACTTATTTTGTTGAATTGTTGAAACCTGATCTGTCAGAAAAGGCGATCCCTTTAACTTCTGAGATAGTATTGCAATGTGAAAAATACGCTGAAGAATATAATGTTCAATTGCTCTTTTATATGCAGTTGAAACGTTATTTCAAATTTCATGGTGAAGCTAAGGGTGGGGTGATTTCCTGTTTTTTGCAAAGTCGAAAATCTGTAATTTTAAACCTGGTAGCATCTACATTACCAAAACGTGCTACGGAGCAGAAAATTCTTCATTTGTTAACCATGGAGAATGTTCCTGTCGTTATTTTAAAGGGAAGTGCGATTGCACAAGAGATTTATAAAGACATTAATTCGAGAATGTCCTGTGATGTCGATCTTCTCATAAAGGAATCACAGATAGAAGTTGTAGATGAAATTTTGTTGAAGAATGGTTATGAACGCCTGGATCAGGAACCACTTTGTTTCCTTCGGGTTAGACGACACCACACAACGTATGTATTAAAGAATGCACGCCAGAAAATCCCAATAGAAATTCACTGGAGTTTTTCAATACCCGGATTGTTTACATTATCCTCAATACAAATTTGGGAACACATTGAGATTGTAGAAGATGGTACGTATAGGCTATCACCTGCAATGGTTTATATCTCTCTGCTGATGCATCATCAGATGCATGCATTTAAACAATTTAGAAATGTGATTGACCTCTATTGGGGGTTGTATGAATATGAGTTGAGCATTGATTGGTCCGAGCTTGTAAAGCAGATTGATGTGATTGGGTTAAAGAAAACAACAGGTATTGCACTTGCTCAAATTGGAGAGTTGTGGCCTGAAAGTTGTGACGCACAGATCGGATATCAATACTTAAGCAGGGGGGGGCAGCAGATGGATACAATGTCTTTTCGGTTGATATATCCGTTGATTAAGCTTGAACCTCATGCCGGCGTTCTTGATTTTAAAGATAAGATTGTTTTCCGAATGGCGATTGATCGCTGGAACATTCTTCTGTTTTCCTTCTATAAGTCTGTTTTTCCTGCTCCCGGAATTATTAAGGAACTTTTTAAAGATCAAAAAAGTGGGGGGGGGATAATGAATTATCTGAGATACTGGCGTTGGAGATTTTTCTCATAGTAAAAAAGCAGGTTGTGGCAGCAAATTATTTTCTTGAATTATCGATTTTGAATGCCATATTTTTGTAAGAATACTTGCCATAAAAATATGGGGCTGGATACAAAGTTACGTTTAAAGAGTCTTCCGGGTTCCTGCAAAAATCGTGGAAGCCATTCCAGACCTAATTGTTGAAATAATGGGTGAGATCGTTTTACATTTCCCACATAAAAATCAAAGACAGCTCCGATTGCTCCCATAAATTTAACGTCCAGTTTGTTTTGATGTAAATAGAGCCATTTTTCCTGTTTTGGTGCAGTCATTCCTACCCAGAGCACATCAGGTTTGGCCTTATTCACTGCATTAATCATCATTCTGTCATCTTCTTCACTGAATTCGGATTTGTATGGTGGCGAATAGGAACCTGCAAAATTGATATTTGGATATTCTCTGTTCAGCTTCGTTTTGATTGCCGATAGCGTTTGTTCTGTTGAGCCAAGAAAAAAATAACTTTTGCCACCACTTGTATT
>DAOWDZ010000133.1 GCA_030638765.1 Desulfocapsa sp. | reverse complement strand
TACTTCTTCATCCGTATCCATATCAAGAAGTTCTACCACTGTGCCAAACACTGCTCGTTCGCAATTGACCTTCATACAATCGATCACTTCAGCACGACCAAGCTTATCTTTTAGATCCATGATACGACCTTCAATCATCCCCTGACGTTCTTTTGCAGCATGATATTCAGCATTTTCCTTTAAATCACCATGCTCCCGTGCAATTTCAATTGCCTTCACAACAACATGTCTTTCAACGCGTTCAAGGTTACTAAGTTCTTCTTTTAATGTAATATGTCCTGTTTTTGACATCGGAACGCGCACTACCATTTTTTTCTCCAGATAAAAAAATAACTCCTGCAAGAATCTTCTTGGCAGGAGTGGAATAATAAAGGAATAATTCTACCAGCGATAGATAAGAGAACAGAATAAGCTCGCCTCTTCAATATCAGCTCCATATTTGTATTGAATGTTACTATTTAATAGAAAATGGCGACTGATTTCAAGGAAAATCTGTCCTTTTGCCGTATGATTATCATAACCACCTTCTTCATACCCGAAACTATACTCAAGTGTATAAAAACTTGGTGCCCCCCTCCCGAGTATGTCTTCTGCAAGTTGATGTTCAAAAGATAGTGTTACATAATGTTGCCAAAACTCGTCAGGACTCCAGTAAAGAGGGGCTTCGTTTGAAAACTCAGAAATGGACTTTTGATTTTCATGCTTATTTTTTAAGAATTCATAGCCATATCTGAGTTTTAATAACAGAGGTTCTGAATGAATAATGTATGAAGTCCAGAGTTCATATTGATCCTGGCTATTTCCGTCAGAATATTGCCTGTACAGATAATCAGCTCCACCAAAAAGACGAGGATGCAGGTCTAAACTAATACCGGTTTCATAACTCTGTTCCTTAATACCTGCTTTAAGTGACTCAACATTGTCATAAACGATATCCTGTGATCCTCCAAGATAGCCATTAATACCATCCCCTATTCTTCCATTAACTTGGAATTCATATAGAAAAGTACTTTCGTAATCTCCGTCGGGATCTTCAGCCCCTAAGGATACTAAAAAGTCGAGATCATAAACAGGACTCCATTTTAAACGAGCTTCAATATGGTTACGCCACATATCGTTATCACCTTGTGGTGAATCACTGTATATTCTGCTTAAATCAAATTCAACTTCATGATTAAAGGATGGCATAAACCACGCTCGAATTCCACTCTGCTGTTGGTTAATATTATAGTAGCCATCTCTACCATCTTTAATACTCAGGTTAAAAAACGGTGAAGTTCTTGGAAGCCGTTTAAGATTGTTGCGATGAGTGGCTTCATCAAGATCAGGATATCCTGGACTTTTCAGTTTTATGATCTCATATACAGCAGCCTCTTTCCCTAAAAAGCCCAGGTGACTATAGATACCTGCAAGATCATATAGACTTTCCGGAGAACTTTTTACATACAGCATATTTTGGTATTCTTTCATAGCCTTATAAAAGTTACCATCAATCATATCCTGACGAACAGAAAGCTCACGACCGATAAGTTGTTGCCATCTGTAGGCAGGATAGAGATTAGCAGCTATTTTAACTTCTGGTTGATTTGAAAATTTCCGTGTAAACTCAGGATCCATCACAACTGAAAGTCTGTTTGGTTCTGACGGACTGGTAAATGTTATATGATTTAAAAATGTTTTTTGTGGAGAAGGAAGAGACAGCTCTCTGTTTTGTGCAGCAAGTCTATCTGAAAACTCAACATCAACCGCTGGAATCAATAAAGATTTATAAAGTATTATAGCATCATCATACCGTTTATCTGCCCAAAAGGATTTAGCGAGCAGTAATTGTTGACGTATTGGTAATGACTCTATTTCCGGGACGATCCTACGGACACTGAGATTACTGTTTTCTCCTTTTACAGATTTCCACTCTGGTGCGAGTTCTTCTATGAGTTTAACAAACTTTGCAGTTTTAAATTGTAATTCCAAAAGGTTTTGTTTAAACCAAATCTCTTGAGGATATTCAGTTGTGAGAATTTGAAATTGATCTAAGGCAGCGAAATCATCTCCTACATCTCGAAGCAACTGTGCACGGGAAGCCCTTGCTCTTAATGAATGTGGAAATTGTAATAAATAATTTTCACATAATTGCAAGGCTATAGCAAAAGAACCGAAGTTTGCAAAACTTTCTGAATATTCGAGTAATATTGAACTTCTTTTACCCTTTAAAAAAACCATTATTTCACTGATATTTTTTTCGTTAACTAATAGACTTAACGCTAATAGTTCTATATTTTTTGCACCTTCAACGGGAAGTTGTAAAATAATATTCTGAATAATGTTTCTTTCACCCGTAGAGTAATAGAGCTTAGCTAACTCATTTTTACTATTAAGACATTTCCTTTTTTCCTTGATGCATTGTGATTTTCTTTGTAACAGAAACTCTTCCAGAAGTTCAATAGCAACCTCTGTATAACCAGAATCATGAAGAATGCTTATTTTTTCTTTAAATGAAAAAATATCATCAGAAAATTCCGAAACATCATTTTCCTCAGTTCCAAGGACTAAAAAACGATACCATTTCCAGGCAATATCCCAGTTCTCAGTGAGCCTGTTAACAAGGATTAACTTTCGTATAATATCCCTATCGTATCCCGTCTCAATCAATAGAAGACGTAAAAACCTTTCAGCCTCAAAATAACGTTCCTCTGATACTAAAATTGTGAAAAGAGATTCATTTATGCGATATTGTTCAGATATCGTTAACGTGATGTTTTGTTGAAGTTTTGTATAAAACCTATTTGCCTTTGTAAATAATCTATTGAGAAGAAGAGCCTCACCATAGAGAAAGTTACCTTTTTTATATATTGAACTGTTGATGGATTTACTGGGAAGCAAAGAATAGAAATAATTTAATTCCTCAAGTTCCCCAATATCACCAGCCAATTGCAAACTTTTAAGTAACAATTGGTAATCAGTTGAATTATTAGTGAGGTATTTTCTGTAATAGTCCAGGAGATGGGATATTTCATTTCTCTGTTCTGCAAGTTTGATTCGAAGTAATAAGTACTCGTCTAGTAATTCCTTGTCAGGATCTATTCCATTTAATAATTTCGATAAAAGATCATACAGGCCTTTATCAAAATAAAGATGTCCCAGCTGTAATATTATTTCTTGGTCATTAGAATTATGAATATTTATTATTTCAAGTACTTCTAATAATTCATTGGTTTTACCAAGCGCTTTAAGCTGTTTCGCCATGGAATAATAAACGGACAATCTGTCAGGAATAACTTTTGCGAGATCCCTCCAGAGTGTCCATGCTCCCTCATTCTCCACAATAACAAGAAGGTCACCGGCAAGAATAGTCTGAATTCTTTTGATTTCAGTTACCACTTCTGGGTCTTGCGGACTTCTCTTTCTATATTCCTCATAATAATAAAGTGCTTTATCGGGACGCCCTTCATGATAGAGATATACGTTCCCTGTTTGCAAAAACAGAAGAGGGGTTTCATCACCATGAGCAATTTGGACAAGAAGATGTTTTAAGGCCTTATGTTCAAAATTATTCAGAAGATAATAGCTGGATAGCTTTTTATGAAAAGGAATGTAAAATGGATGGTTCTGAAGATATCCATTCCAGGATTTAACAAGCATTTCCTGATTATTAACTTTTTCATACAGCGAAATACTTTCAAGGAAATCATTATCAGTCCCACCAAATTCAGTTATTAAAGTGGTATAGTAGTTTCTTGCTTTTGTGAGATTTCCAAGTTTTTTATTATAAGCAGCAAGCTGACGTATTAATGACTCATCATGAGGGACAAGTATATAGAGTTGTTCCATTAATGAACAGGCCATTTCAATACGACCTAACTTATATAAAGCAGATATTTGCCCTCTTAGTGCTTCAATTGCAAATTGACCATCTGGGGAAAGAGTATATACTTGCCCGAGATATTTAGCGGCGTGTTTATACCTTTTTTGAATCAACGCAATTCGACCACCATACATTAAATATTCAAGGGAAGAGGTATCTGTTTCAAGAAGTTTCAGTATAATCTTTCCAGCTTCTTTCCATTCTCCCAGATCCATGAGCAGAAGAACATATTCACTAAGAGCTTCTTCAATGCGAGGTTTTACACTAAATAGTTCACGATACAGGGTAACGGCTTCTTTTTTTTCCCCTTTTTTTGACACTTCTCTGGCCAAATTCCATAAAGTCATCCATTCAGGCTGCTCCGTAGATTTCCCAAGAACGACTATCCTACTGTTTTCAACAGGAATATTCGTTGCCTCACTGGGGATTACGGAAGAAGGTATACAAAGGACAAAAAAGATAAAGAAGAAGTGATATGGGGTAATAAAGTGGGAGATTTTAAAGACAATTTTGCACATCACACATTCATTTGCCGAAAAAGTAAATAAAAATCATATACTGGTAGAATCATGATAACTATGATTGATAAAACTCTACTATTTTGTCAACAACATATTTTTGCATTTCATCTGTTAATTCAGGATAAATTGGTAATGCGATGGTCGACCGTGCAGCATCTTCAGAATTGGGTAACTCAGGTTTCTCAATAAGGCCATTTAAGCATTCCTGCTCGTGAAGACAAAGTGGATAATAAATTTCACAGCCAATGTCGTTTGTTCTCAGCCAATCTATTAAAGCATCTCTATTTTTAACACGAATTACATATTGATTGTAAATATGATAGTTAGGTTCATGACCTGATGTATCTTCTTTTGCCTGCTTTTCATAAACAGCAACAGGACATTTTAATGTATCATCTTTTATCAAAGTAGTATCAGAAAATAGTGTATTATACATTTGAGCATTGGCTCTTCTTCCACTGTGCCATTTTTCAAGTTGTTTCAATTTAATACGAAGAACTGTTGCCTGAATAGGATCCAGTCGAAAATTACCTCCTATTTTTGCATGATAATATTTTGGGTCAGCACCGTGATTACGTAACATTTTCAGAAGTTTATCAAATTCAGCATCATTGGTTATCACCATTCCACCATCACCGACTCCACCAAGGTTTTTACTGGGGAAAAAAGAAAAACAACCAGCATTACCCATTGTCCCGCTTTTTAGCCATTTTCCAGATGAATCTGGATATTCGGCACCAATGGCCTGGGCAGCATCTTCAATGACCGGTAAGCTATACTTTTCGGCAAGTTTTAAAATGGCATCCATATCCGCACATTGCCCGTAAAGATGTACAGGGATAATGGCTTTGATCGACTTCTCTTTATCCTTTTTCAATACTTCTGCCATGGAATCTGGATCAATATTATATGATACAGGATCAATATCAGCAAATACTGGTAACGCACCACAGCGTAGAATCACTCCCATGGTTGCAAAAAATGAATATGAACTCGTAAGAACCCTGTCACCAGGACCGATATTTAAAGCCATCAAGGCAACCAGCAGGGCATCTGTTCCACTCGATACTCCGGTGGCCCCTGTGGAATGACAATAGTCAGCTATTTCATGCTCTAACGAAACAACTTCAGGGCCCTGTATATAAGTCGTTGAATCAATAACACTTGTTACAGCAGCAACAATTTCTTCGCGCAGGGGTTGCAATTGAGCCCCAAGATCTAACAATGGAATTTTCATACTTTTTGCACCATTCTTTTTCCGTCGAAAAAGTCTACAATATCAGGCATTTCAGCTTCAAGATATTTCTTCATCTTTTTAAGTAAATTAACTTCTATCTGTCGAACACGTTCTCTTGATATTCCAAAACAATCAGCAATTGTTTGCAGAGTAAGAGGTTCATCGGTTAACAGTCGATCTTCCAGTATCATGATTTCTTTATCATTTAATTTTTCTTTGAGGATCGTCAAGAGATCTGTCAAACTTTTTTTCATCTCTTCTCCTGCGACAATATCTTCAATTGCAGGGCCCCCTGACGGAATAAAACTTTTTTGTTCTCCATCAGAGTCAGGTCTAACGGGACTTTCAAGCGACACATCCCAACTATCCATCCTCTGACTCATTTCAATAACTTCACTCTCCTTAACTTTCAGTCGTTCGGCAAGAAGTTTCACCTCAGGTTTAAAGCCCTGAGCTTCCAGAAGTTTTTTTTCTTTATTTAATGAAAAGAAGAGTTTACGCTGAGCCTGAGTAGTTCCAATTTTAACAAGTCTCCAATTATCCATTATAAATTTCAGGATATAGGCTCTTATCCAATAGGCGGCATAATAGGAGAATTTCACACCTCTATACGGATCAAATTTTTTAGTCGCCTGAACAAGGCCAACATTCCCTTCCTGAATTAAATCCATGAAATTCTGCATCCAGTACTTCTGGAAATCCATGGCAACCTTTACTACAAGTCGCAGATTCGCAGAAACAAGGCGATAAGCAGCGTCCTGGTCTCCATCTTCCCGAAACCGAATTGCTAGTTCATCGGTCTCTTCCCTTGAAAGAAGTTCATACTGGCTAATTTCCTGAAGATAACGATGAAGAGCAGGATTACTAACGGTTGGGAGATTTGCATCATCAGGCAGAGCAACAAGCGGATTTTCCTGTGGGCCTGTTAAATTCGATTTTTTTGTTGCTTTCTTTTTAGGATTTTTTTTCTTTGAGGTCATATCCTCTATCTCAT
>DAOWDZ010000136.1 GCA_030638765.1 Desulfocapsa sp. | reverse complement strand
TCCTCTCACAGAGGCTCCAGCAGGGGTAGCCAGAAAGCAACTCACTGAGCTGTATCTGCGACCAGACTGGAAGGAAACCAAAGAGTCCTGATAATAACTAATCGTGGCAGTCATTATTTTTATAATGACTGCCATTCTTCTCACAACTGCCCAATCGTAAAAATCCCATGCTTAGCAACGACATACTTAGAAAAATTCGCTACAGCCTTGACCTGAAAGATAAGGATATGATTAAGATATTCCATGCTACAGGGCGAGACATACCTGAGATCAAGCTTCACACCCTCTTAAAGAAAGAAACTGAGACGGAATTTGTCCTCTGCTCAAGAGACCTTCTTGCCACATTTCTTGATGGTTTAATTGTATTTTACAGAGGTGCCTTGAAGACAAACCCAGCCCAAACTGACCCTGTCACCATCAATAACAATGATGTGTTACGGAAGATTCGGATTGCGCTCATGTATCAGGATACGGATATGCTGGAAGTATTTAAACTCTCCGATATGGAGATTTCTAAATCGGAGTTATCTTCGTTTTTCAGAAGAAAAGGTCACAAGCATTATATGGAATGCGGTGACCAGTTTCTTCGTCATTTCCTGCAAGGCCTTTCCCTGTATAAGAAAAGGCCTGTTCAACAGGAAACTGTTTCCAGAACGGAAAAAGTGTGGGTTAAAAGAAAAAAATAGTTACGCTTTCTGTGGAACAAGCGGCTCGAGAGCTTCTTGCATTTTTGACAATCCTTCCAGAAACTTCTCTCTCGAATCCTCGACAAGCTCATTGGAAAGTTCTTTGTAATACTCAATACCCTTAAAAAGATTCTCCCTCATTCCCTCAAGATACGATTCACTATTCACTGAAAGCCCAATTGGAAAATATTCTACTTCCTTGCGAAAGTAATCCACATACAAACCAAGTTCCTTCACAAACATATGAGGTCGTCCAGTTGATGTAATAAGTGAGATACGGCCATAAATATGATCGAGCATCTCCCGAAGCGTTGCAAGTTTAGAGAAATCAACAATTCCCGGACCGCAACAGACGGTGGCATCAGCACCTGGATCAATTCCTAAGGGTACGGTTGCATTACCACTCAACTCATGACAGATACAGGCCTTGGCAAGTATTCGTTCTTTGACTATTTCATAGGCTTCCGGTGAATAACCCTCCTCCGGCAAAGCCTCTAATTTCTTTTTTATATACACGCGAGACGCAACACACCCCGGGCGCTTTGTAAATTCGGAATTAAATCCAACGAATCCTTTTGGACATGGAGACCCAGGCTTACCTTCCTCTATCCTGGCACGTCTTCGTTTTTCGCTTGTAGACTCTCGTAAATTCCAGAAATTCACTCCTAAGGGAGAGGCATCACTTAGGAAAATATCTTTATCCGATGCATCCATAATACGTTTAAGGTTCCCATCATCCATAAGAGTTGCTTCCGGAACAAGCATAAATGGTGTTCCCCATCCCACACTGTCAACACCATAATGGTTCAGCAGAAATGTATGTTCATCGGCGGTTCCCACACCTCCCTGTACTGTTATTCGCACATCAGTGGGCAAGGCTGTATCGTTTTCTCCCTTGACGCTAAGTGCTTTGGCGTACATGGGAATCAATTTTTCAAGTAAAGCACTTTTTTTCTGCTTAAATTCCTCGAGAACAACGCCGAGAAGATACCCTTTCGAAGGAAAAGTATGCCCGCCACAATTTAATCCAGATTCAATACGAAACTCAGAGGCCCATAATCCCAATTTTGCCAGGAAACGCCCCTGAATCTCAGAGGAACGATGATCACTCACTTTCAGGATAATCTTCTTCTTCATTTCACCATTGGCATCCGGATAGAATCCACTAAACTCTGTCATATAACGATACAGGCGCTTATTAATTCCCGCTGAAAAAACCATTGAAGCAGAGAGATTGCTTTCTGCAAATCCACGCAGGGCACTCATGGCATCGGAGTGAACTGGAGGAAGTTTTTCACCGTTTTTATAGTGATCCCGATCAAGCTTAGTCATTATGTTGACATCAATACTGCCAGGAACGGCCTTAACGCGTAACTCATCCTGTAGAGCACTCTTTTCTGATAGGTCAGACGTTTTGAGCATCTTCTTGTATTTATCTTTCAATGGCACATTACCGGGAAGCATTTCATAATACTTGCAAATCTCACTTCCTTCTTCAAAATCAGATCTCTGTAACCCCTTAACTTGACGCTGAACCAACAGATCCACAAGATTCAAATACGCTGTTATACGACGTGCACGAAAATCTTCACTCCCTTTTACAATCTCCTCATAAGGCTCATTTTCCTGCTCGCAATAAAATTTTCGTACCTGCTCTATCAGAACATCATCTACCAGAGAAATTGATGATGAAATACCATACCTTGCCACTTTAATAGGTGTATCTATGGTAAACCCGGTTCCCATAACCGGAATGTGAAAAGTATGCACAGGAGCAATAGAAGTGTGATCTGACATGTTAACCTCAACAGAATATAATAAAAGCGTAAATTGAAACATTATAATAACTCATCACGCCCACAATGTAATGGAATTATTCTCAGCATATATTACGAAAAAAGCCCGTCCTCATTTTTCAATAAAATTACAATAAAAAACGCCATTTTAAACATAAGCAAAATAGTGTAATGTAAGAGATAGTTAGAAATTTTTTCCTTTGAGGATGCCTTAAAACCTTCATCCGGAATACCGTGACATACTTATCCAAATACCGATACCTCCTGTTGCTCAGCCTGGTTGCCGCTCTTTTATATAATTATGGCTATTTAAATAGAGCCCGTGTGGAAATTAAAGTTCAGACGCCCACAGACACATTTTTCAGTATTTTCTGGGCCACAGCTGGGGAACAGTCCTACTCAGGTACTAAAAGAGCAAGAATACGAATACGACCCGGTACTGAAAAATACAGCTTTTTCCTGACTGACCTTCGAAAAATGGATTCTCTGCGTATAGATCCATCTGCAACGAAGGGGAAAGTGACAGTTAAAGAAATCATTATTCGACAACCGGGTCTCCCAACGATACGTTTGGCAAACGCAGAGGATTTTTCAAAGTTACGCCCCTTCGGGGATGTCGAAGCTAGCAACTTCTCAAAACATGGCTGGATTGTCACCTCCACGGGTAGTCATCCTCGATTTCAACTTCTCTTAAACCATTCCCAAACACCGCGTAGCCATAATTGGATGGTGGAAATTACCCGTTTTCTCTTCTTGTTAATTCCACTTCTTTTCGTGGTACAATATCTCTCCCCTTTGTGGAAAAACTATACCTATGTTCCACTTTGCGGAGTACTGGTCCTTGGAGTAATACTCACCATGGCGGTGGTTTCAAAAAAAAATCACCACCCTGATGAATCTGTTCACATCGCCGCAGCTAAGTATTACGAAACTCACTGGTTTCCACCTGCCGTCGACAGTGAAGAAATCAGACATACTTACAGTAATTATGGTTTTTCCCGGTTGAACACAATGGAGGTCAGCTATTTCTTTACTGGAAAGTTTGTCAAATTCTTAGAGATATTTCAACTTGATCACATAACTGCCCTGCGATTATTCAATGTTACACTTTTTGCGATACTGCTCTTACTAACCCTTCAAAATACGTCATACCGGCTGATTTTCATTCCCCTCCTCCTCAGTCCGCAAATCTGGTATGTATTCAGTTATACCAACTCTGATGCCTTTGCCCTCTTCATTTCAATACTTGCCGGTTGGCAAATGGCAGCAAATGACTCTGCGTTCAATCGCTTTTTACAACAAAAACAGGTTACTTTACTTAAAATACTGGGTCTTTGCATACTCATCGCCCTACTCATACTTATAAAAAAGAACTTTTATTTCTTTACCCTCTTTCTTATTTTATACTTTTTCTGGCGCTGTCTCTTTCATCCCTACCCCAATCTTAAAGTCATGTTAAAACGACTTACAATTCTCTGTTGTATAGGAGGAATCCTTGTCGGGCTACGCCTGGGTGCTGACATAAGCGTTAATGGATTGAACAAGGGAGATAAAATGCGCACTATGCAGGAAGTTACCTCAGGACAAAATTTCAAACCAAGTACCGAGCTGCACAAAAAACATTTTTCCCTCCAGATGCGAGAACGAGGCACAAGCCTGGATTCCCTTATTCAGTACCATCGCTGGGGGGAAAAAACCTTCAGGAGTGGATTTGGCTCATATGGATATTTGACAGTTTCGGGATCACTTATTTATTACAATCTTATGAGAACACTTTTCATTGGATTTCTCATATTCCTATTCGTTTCAATTGTAACTCGTGGAGGCTGGGCTGGCAGCATCTTGTTTTCCGGCACTTTTCTCTGCAGTACAGCCTTAATTGGCTTTGCCTGCTATCATGCGTGGACTGTTGATTTTCAAGCTCAGGGGCGCTATCTTTTTGCTATTGTTGCAATGCTTGGAATGGTTTTGATCAAAACTGAAAGCACTTACAATAAACCATTATTCAATAGCTTTGTTGGAGGTATGTTTTTACTCTCTCTCTATAGTTTTGTTGGTACAGGGTTATTTGGCTTAGAAAAATACGGATGGGGATAACTCTATCAGAAGAATCGTTTCCAATAAACTCGTATTACTTATTCTTTTTTACTCCCAGTTTCAGGTCTTGATTCTTTTCCCAAAACGGTCGAATAGCAAGATTCAAGTAACTCACAGTAGTGTTTAAAATTATATTTTGTTTTATACAGGCCATAATTGGTCTCTCCCATCCTCTTCCGCTGCTCTTTATCCTCAACAAGTGAAATAATACCATCAGCAAATGCTTTGGGAACAGGTTCGGTCAGCACCGCATTGCCATTATCAAGCACAAGGCGATTAGAAGGAATATCCGTAGCTACAATGGATCGGCCCGCTTTCATGTAGTCAAGGATTTTCAAAGGACTATTCACCCCTGACGCCCTTGGTGACAAGAGGATATCAGAAGCTCTCAAGTAATCTGGCAATAAATCCGGGGCAATCTTTCCTATAAAATTAACCTGGTGCCCAACTTCCAACTCGGCAAACTTCGCTTGCTGCTCCTCAATTTCTTCTTGAGAACCTCCAATAATTACAAATTGTGCATTCGGAAACTTTTGAACAACCCGCGGAATAGCCTCAAACATAAGCTCCACCCCCTGATACAATGCAAAGGATCCAACAAAAGTAATCAAGATATCATTTTGCGATTTTTGTAATTTTTCACGAACAGCAACTACTCCAGTTTCTGTAAACTCGGTAAGTGACGAGGGAATGTCAAAAATATGAAAAACAGGAGTACTCGTACCCATTTGTTCCACCTGTTGTACAAGCCCTGGCCCTGTACAAATAACAGCATTAGACATTTTTACTGAAAGATTTTCTACTTGGGCATACAGTTGCAGGAAACAATTTTTCAAAAACCCCTTTTTATAAGAATAGGGGTCGGAATGCTTTTCATAAATAACACGAGCCTTGATAAATTTCGCCAAAACAGCTCCAATAAAACCAGCCTCCTCAATACCATGTATAACCGTATATTTATTACGAATACAAAGATTAAAGCCCTTCAAAAAAAGAAGAGCATCAAAAAAAACCTTGGGTATAGACGGGCCTATGGGGATATTATGCAAACCAAAAGGGTTGGCGACTCGAATTACATTCACCCCTTCAATGGTTTTTTTTTCACCTATTGGTAAGGTTAACAAATCAACATAATATCCGTTAATTGCCAGTGCTTCAGCATTAAAAGCAACCCGTATCGACGAACCACGCCATTGAAAAAATGGTTGTGGAGAAATAAGTAAAATTTTTTCTTTCATATGGGCCTCTTGCAAAATTAAAAAAGTACTTATTGCCACCATAACGGCTTGATATAATTGGTTTTCATTGCATACTTATGGTATTATTTTGTACCACCAAAAGCAAACCAAAAAGAATTCAATGAAGCTCAACAACAAGATATCATGGTTAATGGGTCGTGTCCAAAAAAGTTTACTCCCTCATCTGAATGAATGCTTTGATACACCACTCATCGACAATCTTTAGCCAGGGCATTTTTTGTGACAAAGACATTATATCGTATTTCCACAACCAGTGATCTGATCCGGACGCCTCAGGCCACTAAGAACCTGAAACGTATTTGTGGATTTTCGGCAATGGGTAATATCCCATCAGAATCCACATTTTCACATGCATTCGCAGAATTTTCTGTCAATGAACTTGGTAGAAATGTGCACGATTCCCTGGTTCAGGAATACTTGGCTGATGAACTGCTCAGGATATCAGTCGGGATTCCACCGCCATCGTTGACAGAGAGAAACATGCCGGAGTGATGTATATCGAAAAACCAGAAGATTAGGGGAGTAGGAAGAGTTATTTAGACATGGTGAAATCGCAGCCCCCTATGCAGGGGCTGCACATTTTTCCAGTTACTAGGGATCAGGCTACCTGCTTCTCAGCCTTATGATGCTTCCAGCTCTTATACAGCGGCCAGACAAAAGAGAGGAAAGAGATAATCAGTACAATAAAGGCCAGTTTATCTGTATAAAAAACGGAATAGCCATCCATCATAACCGCTCGTCGGAAGTTTTCTTCAACCATTTTCCCCAGCACGATACCGAGAACAATGGGAGCCACCGGAAAACCGTAGCGTTTAAACAACCAGCCGACGATACCAAAACCAATACAGGCGGCAACATCAAAGAGTGAGCCACTCACTGCAAAACTGCCGATAACGGCAATGGCCAGGATGAGGGGATACATGATCGCTTCGGGAACAGAAACAACCTTGATAAAGAAGCGGTTGCCATAAATTCCGATGACCAGCATAATGATGTTCGCCACAATCAGAGCTGAGAAAATGCCATAGACAATGTCCGGATGGTTTTGAAAAAGCAGAGGACCGGGAACCAGATCATGGAGCATGAATGCACCAAGCAGGACCGCATCAGTCGCACTGCCGGGGATACCGAGGGCAAGAAGAGGAACCAGAGCTCCACCAACGGAACTGGAGTTGGCACCTTCTGCAGCTGCCACACCCTCAAGGGATCCTTTACCGAACTCTTCAGGCGTCTTGCTTGCCTTTTTAGACATATCATAACTAATAAAGGCGGCAATAGTAGCACCGGCGCCGGGGAAAATTCCGATGACGGTACCGATGACAGATGACCGAAGGATGGTCATCTTGATCTTCATAAATTCTTTGAAAGAAGGCAGCTTGTTGTCAACCTTTTCCAAAACCCGCGGAATACCTGTCCAGGATTCCATTTTGGCAAAGACGACGCTTACGGCAAAAAGGCCAATCAGGGCGGGAATCAGAGTGAAGCCATCGTAAAGCTGGTCACTTCCAAAGGTGAAGCGTTCAACACCGGAGATGGGATCGATACCGATGTTTTTAATCATCAGGCCAAAACAAATGGCTACCAAAGATTTGAGGACGTTGCCGCGACTCATGGAGGCAACAGTCGCCAGACCGAAAAGGGCCAGAGCGCAGTAATCAGCCGGGCTGAATTTTAGGGCCAGCCGGGCAAGGGGGACGGCAAAGAGAATAAGGATGGCAACACCAATGGCACCACCAACTGTTGATGCAACCAGAGCGACACCAAGCCCTTTACCAGCCTGTCCTTTTTTTGTCAGGGGGTAGCCGTCCATGGCTGTAACTGCTGCCGATGGAGTTCCCGGTGTATTGATCAACACAGCAGTAATTGAACCACCGTAGTTTGAGGCAATGTAGATAGAAGTCAGTAGAATTAATGCCAGAGCCGGACTCATGGTGTAGGAAAAAGGCACCAGTAAGGCAACAGCTGTGGATGGTGAAAGGCCGGGCATGGCACCGGCAAGAATACCGACGATTACCCCGACAACAATAACGAGTATGGGCTTCCAACCCAACAGCACTGAAAAACCGATAGAAAAAGATTCAAGAAGTTCCATTAGTATGTCCTTAGCAGCCTAGAGATAGTTTTCAATAAAGCCAAGTGGCAACTGTATATAAAGTAGCTTGTAAAAAATGAGATAGGAGAAAGCCAGCCATCCTGTTGGCACAAGGATGAGATACAGAGGTTTTCTACAAGAGAGTATGTACATCATCAGGGAGATAAAAATAAATGAACTGATGAAGTAGCCGATTGTTTGCATGGCAAAAAAGTAGGCAATCATCACAGCTATGCCAAGCAGGACAAAGGCGATACGTCCAGCCTTGGGGTCCTTATCTGTGTTGCCGGTGAAGGCAAAGTAGAGGAGTCCGCAGCAGAGGACGACAAGGGTGGCAGTCCAGATTCGTGGAATCACGGCAGGACCAACCTGCTCAACCGGGAAATCAAAGGTTATGGCAAAGAAGAGCATACCCAGGGCCATGAGTACGGTTGGTACCAGTGCCTGGCCCATCCATTCTCGTCGGGTTGTTAAGCGAAAAACCAATCCTATGACGATGATACCTGCAAGCAGGATTAGTGCCCAGACACTAAGACCGGTACCTTGACTGAAGTATTGCATGTGTTACCTCAAAAAGACGGAGAATTTTTTCGATGCCATCTGTAATTTTTATTTTTTACAAACGTATCAATAGCGATTTCTTTGCCGGACTGTTCTTATGAAGAATCCGGCAAAGAATTGCTTATTACTGACTTAATGCAACGTCCTTACTTTTTCAGAACACCAAGAGATTTCAATGCCTCAGTGAACACTTCTTTGTCTTTGTTGACAATAGCGGTGAATTCATCTGTTCCTTTCATGACAGGAGTGGCTCCACCCTTTTCAATATAAGCTGTCCATTCAGGATCGACGGAAACCTTGTTAAAGAGGTCAACGTAGAATGCTTCAGCTTCGGCAGGAATACCTTTTTTAGCCATGAAACCGCGCCACATGATCTCGTTATTCAGTCCTTTTACACCAAGTTCATCAAAGGTGGGAACGTCGGCAAATTCGCCTGTGAGTCTCTGTGGAGATGCAACTACGGCAACTTTGAGATCTGGACGACCAACAACATCACCAGGGTTACCAACGTAGGCAACACCATGTCCACCCATAAGCGCCGCCATAGCTTTACCACCACCACCGTATGGAATCCATTTTGCTTCGATTCCTGCAGCTTTCCAGGTTGTCATAGCCATGATATGGTCATTACCACCGGCAGCAGGACCTACCCAGAGTTGTTTTCCGGCCTTTACTTTGGCATCGGCAACAAGTTGTTCCCAGGTGCTTACTTCGGATGCTTTAAGAGTGATAACAGCTTCAGGATCAACAACCATCAGTCCCATCCAGTTGATGGCATCGGAATCAACCTTACCACCGGTGGAGACAATTTTACCAACATTTGAGCGAGTAACTGCGGCAAACTTGTATCCATCTGCCTTCTGGTTCAAGATGTATTTCATGGCAACAATCCCACCTGCACCACTTTTATTAACAACAACAAAGGTTGCGTCGGTGTATTTTGAGGCAATTGCAGTAAATTTTCTTGCAAATACATCAATGGCTCCACCGGGTTTTGTGTAAACTATGCATTTGATAGGTTTAGTGGGGAATGCAGCCTGGGCTGTTGTCACAAGACCGGTCAGCATCGTTGCTGCTACAAGAAGACTAATGATGTTCTTTTTCATGGTGTTCTCCTATTATGTTCTTCTCTTGATATTCATGCTGGTTACACAGTGTCCAGGCTGATGATATCTAGAGCTAACGAATTATTCTATCTTTTATTGTTGGTATAGACTTGTTATGGAAGAGCAAAAAAAAATTACTCCATGCCAATAACGCGTTTTGCCGCCTTGAGGTAATTGACATTTTCAAAACTGCCTATTTCGAGCTTTTCAATAACCTGTTCCATGGTATCGTAATCTTCGCTCTCCACGCAGGTTGTTTCAATCATTGCCCCGTTAAATAAAATCCTACCGTATTCGCATATCATACCATCAACTGAAAAGCCGTATCGTTCTTTGTGAACAGCCACACTGCTGATATCGTCGGTGGTTTTTAGCAGTTCAATAAACTCATCAAAGGTGTAGCTGTTCTGACTGAGTTCAACTTTGGCCTGGAGGTTTTCGAAAATCGTCATCAGGTCAACTTTATTGATAGGAAACTGAAATTTGCCACGAGGTTGGAAAATCTCGTAACCAGATTCTGTTTCTCCAACTTTGGTCTTGATATCAAGTAATCCGTCACGGATTTTGACATTAGCATCATTAGTGTGACGAGACAAAATGTAAGTCTCTCCACTTTGGCGAGCTTTAAACAGGGTTGCCTGTGATTTCCACATTGCCGCTTTGACAATGT